>JAUXEA010000102.1 GCA_030620695.1 Candidatus Aenigmatarchaeota archaeon
TTATGGCAGAGGCAGCAGAAGTTGTTGAAATTGTTAGAAGAGAGGGACAAAAGGGGTTAAGTATTGTAAAATGTAAACTCCTGGAAGGTCCAAAAAAAGACAGGACTTTTAGCAGAGTTGTAATAGGTAAGGTAAAAGAAGGAGAAGTAATTTATCTGCCGGAAACTGAGATGGAAAATATAAGTTTTTAAAATGGAAAAATGCTCTTTTTGCGGGAAAAACTTAAAAAAAGGTTCCGGGATAATGTTTGTAAATAACAAAGGTCAGATTTTCTATTTCTGTTCCTCAAAATGCAGAAAAAACTTTGGGTTGGGCAGGAAAAAGAGGAAGTGGGCTTTGAAAAATAGGGATTAGTGTATCTTTTGAGATTTAAAGATTATTTATGAAACAGGCAATTTTAGTCAGGAAAGATTTGAAAATTGGTAAGGGGAAAATTGCAGCACAAGTTGCTCATGCAAGTTTGGGAGCATATAAGAAAGCAGACAAAAAATTAAGAGATAAATGGGAAAGAGAAGGGAGCAAAAAAATTGTTCTGAAAGTTGAGAATGAGGCTGAATTAATAAAATTTCATGAATTTGCAATTGAAAAAAAATTATCAAATTTTCTTGTTATTGACGCAGGATTAACGCAAATTCCAAGAGCGACGACCACTTGTCTGGGGATTGGTCCAGCAGAGGATGAGAAAATTGATGAAATTGTTAAAGATTTAAAATTATTATAATACGCAAAATATAAAAACAAATTACTCTTTCTTCACAAACTCTGGTAACCTGACTGGTGCGGGTAGCTGCAAATCATCAGCGATTTTAATGCTCTGGATTGCACATCTCTTGAAAATGTAATTCAGCAAGGGCAATGCAACTTTCTCATCAATTTTCTTTTCTTTCTCCCACTTTTTCATAATTTCTTTTTGGTCCTTATCTGCGTATAAAACTTCTCCTTCAATATCTATTTTTGCTTTTATTGGCTCATATTTTGTTTTATATTCAAAATTGATTGCAAGCGCTTTTGTTTTATTTCCACCAACTGAAACTTCTCTCTCAGAAATATCTTTTATTTTTGGTAATGAAGAACTCACTTTTAATTCTCCGGTTGACGGCTCTCCAATATCTCCCTCTATTTTTTTTAAACGAAAACTCAAGATTCCCATAAATAATCAAAAATTATAAATATAAGGTTTGCAACTCCTAAAATTAAATCAATATCATAACCAGCAAGATTAACAAATTCGTTTGTTGAGGAACCTGCACCAATAATAATTCTTTTCTCTGTTTTTTCTCTTGGTAAAGAATCAAATATATTCTGGAT
>JAUXEA010000105.1 GCA_030620695.1 Candidatus Aenigmatarchaeota archaeon
ACAACTGCTGTCAAAACAAACAACATCAAAGTCGCTAAAAGAGCAGTAATAAAATAAAGTGAAATTCCTCTTTTTAAATTCTTTCCTGTTTTGTTTGTCTTCTCTAATTTGTCCTCGCCAGAATCTAATGTAACTAAAGTTCCTGTTAAAATAAAAATTATTTGAATAAGATAAATTCCAATTGTAATCTGAAGATAATAAGGAGGAATCATATTTGCAACCTGAAATATGCCGTCAGGTCCTAATAAATTACCAAAACCTCCAATCCCTCCAGCCCCCCCAACATCCACTGAATCCAATTTATTTAAAATACAAGTAATCATTGTCGCCAATCCAACAACAATCCCTGAAAGCAATGGAGCCAAAAAAGTCATGTTGCTCTTCATATCAGAAACAATTTCTGCAAGCATATCCCGAAGACGGTTGGTAATTTTTTGTATATTTTTCAAATATTCTGAAATACTCATCAAACTCACAGCAGCAATTTTCAAACCTTTTTTTGAAGACTCAATCAAAACCCTCATGCTTGTTGCAATTAAATCAGAAGGATAATAACTAATTGCCCCTCTCCTTAAATCAAAAATCGCCCTTTCAACACTCATGCCCATCTGCCGAATATTATAATTAACTCTTTTAAAAAAATCCTCTGTCATTAACCCCTTAGACGATTCAGCAACTTTTCCAAAAACAAGTTCAGGAGGCACACCATTCCCAATTCTATTTCCCAATTGAAACAATGAATTATTAAATTCCTTTTCAAGCTGTCTTGTTTTCTCTCTTTCCTTAATTAATTCGTGTGTTCTTGTTTTAAAAGACATTGCAAAAAACAAAGCCAGCCCAAGAGGAATAAATAAACTTAAAATCAAAGCACCAATCCCAAAAGGTCCTGCAAAACCATCTCCTGTCTGCTTAAAATCAAAAATCTTCCCATTCCCAAAAAATCCCAATCCAAGTTCAGCAAAAGTGTAATCTTTTTCCAACCCCAATAATTCAGGGACAGGAGTATACTGAAAAATCAAAGGCAAAAACCCAATTATAAAAAAAGGAAGGCAAATTAAAAAAGCACTAAAATAAGATTTCCTGCTTTTGTATTTAGGATAAAGAGGATTTCTTTCCAATAAACCAGATTCCCCATAACCCCCTGGTCTTAACATCATAATTTTATCAGTTAAATAAAAAACAAAAAAAGGAACAATTAAATTAAACAAAAGAAAAACATGATACCATTTAAACATTCCCCCAAGCATTGCAGAAGCCA
>JAUXEA010000044.1 GCA_030620695.1 Candidatus Aenigmatarchaeota archaeon
GTTAATTATAATAAATAATATATAATCTATAATATATGTTAGGAGTATATCTCACATTTTTTATTGTGAGAGTTTAGAAATCTAGAAAGCAAAGGAGGTGGAAGGCAGGAGTGAGTTTAATTAAGTTTAAGGTTATTTTTGTGGGTTATTGTTAATTATAGCACTTCTTATCTACTTCTTATAAAATTCCAACATTTTTATTCTGTTTCCTTCAATTTCAAGCAAACTATTAGCATCTGAACCAAAACCAGCATTTATGCAAATTGTTTTACCAATTTTATATTTTCCAAAATGTTCATGTATGTGCCCTCCAATGCAAACAAGAGGCTGGTATTTTTCAACCATTTCCCGTGCAATTACAGAACCATAATGGTAGCCGCATCTTGGAGAATTTTTATCAGTTATTTCATCGATAGGTGTATTAAAAGGAACATTGTGAGACAAGAAAATAATTGGTTTGTCTCCCTTTGCTTTCTGAAATAATTTATTCATCCTTGTTTTTTCTGCTTCATAAATCTTTGCCAGTCTCCTTAATTTCTCTGGTTTTAATCTTTCAAAATCTTCCTTGTATTGGGGATATTCTGGACCGGTGGAAATTCCATATCCAATGAACTGATACTTTCCAATATTGATTAATTTATGATAAATATCTGTGATATTCTTCAAATTTTTTATTAACCCTTTGTAGCGGTCTTGTTTCAAAAAGTCCCATTTTTCTTTTTTATCTTCTGTCCAGTCTGCATTTCCCGGGACAACATAAACAGGGATATCAAAAGAATTCAACTCCTCCAAAATCTCCCTGCCTTCTTCAATAGAACTTTCTACCAGCTCCTTCGCTTTTTTCTTACCACACAATTCATACCATTCAAGTTTTGAATCTGGATCTTTCTGTTTTTCTCTTATAACCTCAAACATAAGTTTTCTGATATAATCAATTGGGCAGAAATCTCCTGGAGTAATGATTGCATCAAAATCTTTGAAATGAAGTTTTGGTTTTCTGCCATGCAAATCTCCGAGAATTAGGAATTTTACCATATTAAAACCCAAACAAACTTGTCTGTTTTCCCTTCTTCTGCTCTAATTTATCAATAAATTTCTGCGTTCTCTCCTCTGAGAAATTATGCTTGTCGCAAAGCAGTTTTTTCACATTCTCAGAATTGGGTTTGCTAAATCTAATTTCATAATTTTCAAAAACAGGCGGATTCATAAAAAAATTATAAAGGGTTTCCATATTTATTTCAAAATCCCAGTTAACTTCCTTTTCTATCTCTTTTAGTGAAGTTGTTTTCTTAACCAATTCTACTGCTTTTTTTGGCCCTATTCCTTTTATCCCCGGATTATAATCAGTTCCAACAAGCAGCCCGATTAATATTAACTGCTCCCTGCTCAACTCCAATTTAGTTAATTCTATTAATTCCAGGTATTCTGCCTTGCTTATTGACAGATTTCTTAAAGTTCTCGGTGAGCCGAAAAGTATGGAATCAAAATCCTGACTCGCTGTTGCAAATGCTTTTTCATCCAGGCAAATTCTTGCACACTGTGCTTCCCCCTCACTCTTTGCCTGAACAACAGGAAAACCAAGGTAATTCAGTAGAAGTTTACTTTCTTCAATAATTTCATCTGAAATTGAAGAACTCATTCTTGCATATTTTCGCGCTTCTTCTGTTTTCCCTTCTTTTAATGCATTCTCCCATTTTTCTTTTGCCTCGCGCCTGATTTCCTGCCTTCTTTCTTTCTCCTGCTTTTTGAAATCAGGTGATTTCCCGTCAAACACAAAAATTAAATTTATATTTTTCTCAACCAAATTTATTGTCCTGTAAAAAAGACCTGACAAGTGAGAAGTTGGTCTGCCTTTTTCATCCATTAAAGGAGTCCCGTCATGCTGCCTGATACTACTGAGAAACTGGTAAATTATATTATAACTGTCAATAGCTAGGGTTTTTCCTGTCAGGAAATTAAAATCTATTTTTTGTGTTTCTATTATTGAAGATAAATTAACTCCCATAATTATGCAATTTTAAAAATATCAAAAAAACAAAAAATCACTTAAACTTATTTTCCCTTGCTGTAAATTTTCAGAGCCTCATCAACACTTTTGTTTTCAACAGTTAGTGCATAAATTGCATTGCACATTGCCACTGCTTCTTTAAGACTTTTCTGGTGAATATTCCTCCCTGTTGCATTTCCTTTTGCACCACTCTGAAGCTGGTCGTGAAGTCTTTGAAGGAAAACTCTAACATCAGTTGAAGAGCCACCCGCACAAACAACATTAGTCCTGCCACCTGCCTTTACTGCTTCCTTAAAAATCTCCTTTGATTCTTTTCCTTCCTTTTTAGGGTAATTGATTTTAACAAAATCAGTTCCAAGACATACTGCAACACCTGTTGCACCAGCAATAAGATGCGGGTCTTTTTCATCTTTCACTGCTTTTCCTCTTGGATATATCCAGAGAACTGTCAGGAGACCATTTTTATGTGCTTCATAAACAATTCTTGCTGCTTCTCTTAACATCAAATCTTCATATTCACTGCCGAGATAAACAGTGTAGCCAACAGCAAATATTTTCAAGCCGGAATTTTTCTTAAACTCAACAACTTCTTCAACATCACATATTTTTCCGCTGTAAGGGTCTCTCTGGTCAGTCTTCACAAGATTTGTTTTTGAATTGAGTTTTACGAGATAAGGGACATTTTTATAATTTGCACCATATTTTGCAATAAGGCCTAATTGTGTAGCAAACACACCAATATTTGCTTTGCTTGCAATCCTGAAAAGATGTTCTGGGTCAGCATCATCAGGATGAATGCCCTTACCATACATATCATTGTTAAGGTGTTCAATTTTCTGGTCACCCGCAAAAAGCATTAACCTGCCGGAGCCATAAGTTATTTTCATGAAATTGTCTATATATTTCTTCCTCATACTCTTTGGAACATCCAGAGGCACATTAACATCTTTTTCCTTAATTTTCATTTTAGCTTTACCCTTCAAAACTTTCTTCATAATATCATTCCTTTTCTATTAATATATTTTTTAGTTTTATCATAACCTTACTTTTCTTTTATTAATATTTTCTCCAATTTTTCAATTAAATTCTTGTTTCCAATATAAGTTGGGACTCTTTGGGTTATATTTTTCGGCTCAATTTCAAGAACAGAACATTTACCATTGGTTGAAGCCCCTCCAGCCTGTTTAATTATAAAAGACATTGTATTGCTTTCAACCAGCAACCTTAATTTCCCGTTTGGCTTTGTAGTTAATTCAGGGTAAGCAAAAATTCCCCCGTAATGAAGTATCTGGTTTGTATCACCAACAAAAGACCCCCCATACCTTAATTTATATCCCTGTGCTTCCAGTTCTTCAACATATTTTTTAAATGAGGGTACCCACTCTTTCCTCAGTCCCCCAATACTATACAACTTGCCTGGTTCAGGAAGTTTTATGTTCTCTTCCCTTAAAACAAATCCTTTTTTTGTGTTTATAAACTCACTAACATTACCCTGCGTTGCATAAACCAAAGTTGTTACAGGTCCATACAAAATATACATGGCAGCAACCAAATTTTTTCCTGGTGTTGGTAAATCTTTTTTGTAGATTCCGATTATTGTTCCAACAAGATTATTGCTTTCAATATTTGATGATCCATCCAAGGGATCAAGAGTTATATTAAATATACCTTTCTCATCAAGTTTCACTATCTCCGGCTGTTCTTCAGAAACTAAAGTTTTAACCAGTCCGGATTTTCTCAATTCATCAATTATAAACTGGTCAGCCCATTTATCTGCAATTAGCTGAACTTCACCAAACACATTTTTTGTGTCTGCTTTTCCTCTCCTATATGGGAGTTCACTGCTAATCATATTTGCGAGTTCACTTATTTTAAGAATTAAAGAAGCAAGTTCATTATCAACTTTTTCTAAATGTTCTTTTAGAGTTTTTGTCATAATATTGTTTTTTTATTAAAAGAAAGATTGTTATTTTTTATTTTAATAACCAATCTCATCTCTTTGGAAGAATTCTGCAGCCATTTCTTCATATTTTATTTCTTTTCCATATTGCCCTAATTGATTGTAGGTAATACCCAAGCATTCACAAACTTTGCTCGCAAGTTGATTGTTACCATTTATTTTACAACTTTCCACGGCTATATTAAAATAATCTTTTGCTTCTTTGAGTTCACCTTCTTTTAAGGCAGTTCTTCCAAGACTAATACACAAGCCCGGATGTTCTAACAACTCTATTGAAGAATAACCAAGTTCTCTAAGGGCATAT
>JAUXEA010000088.1 GCA_030620695.1 Candidatus Aenigmatarchaeota archaeon
TGACGAGTGGAATCTATTTCTATCAACTTCAATCAGGCATTTGTTGCTCCGCAACGATGCACCGTTTTCTTTCAGAAAACGAGTGTTCTTTTTTTAAAAGAAAAGCCTTATATGGAGAAACCAGTAATAAAAGTTGACAAGAGAGAACTAAGAAGTGGGATCACAGATTATTTAAAAAATTTTGGTTGCGAGATAGAAGAGGAAAGACTCGAGATTGGTGATTATATTTTATCAGACAGGGTTGCAGTTGAAAGAAAAACATTTAGTGATTTTATTTCTTCAACAAGGGATTTGAGATTATTCTCACAACTAAAAGAGCTTACAAAATTTGAGAAACCAATCCTGCTGATTGAAGGCTTTGAATATTTCGGGGATTTAAACCAGAATTCTTTGTTTGGAGCCCTTGCTTCAGTGATTCTTGATTTTGGTGTTCCAACAATCTGGACAAAAAATAAAAAAGAGAGCAGTAATTTCATTTATATAACTGCAAAAAGAGAGCAGTTTAAAGAAAAAAGAGGATTTGCAATAAGGCTCAGAAAAAAGCCCCAAAATTTGAGAGAGGAGCAGGAATATTTAATTGCAGGATTGCCTTCTATAAATTCTGTTTTATCCTCCAGATTACTGGAAAAATTCGGAACCCCAAAAAAAATATTTAAGGCAAAAAAAGAAGAATTAACAGAAATAAAAAGTTTGGGTGAAAAAAAAGCACAGAGAATTTTGGATATTATAAACACAAAACATTTTAGTGATTAAATCTTTCTTTTAAATAATTTATTTTCTTTTTTTAACTTCTTTTATCTAATACTATTGTGTGGGGCTAGACTGGGCTGTTAGGCGTAGCCTGTAACCCGCAATCGTCTATAGCGGGAGTTGAAAACCTTAGAAGGTAGTTGAAGTAATAGAAGCCTTTCTAACTTAACTGAGAAGTTCAGCCCTGGAAGGTGGTTTTTGTTGTAAATCCCCCAGATTTGGAAGAAAGCAAGGGTAAGTAATAAAAATTATGCTTCTGAGTAAACTGAATGGAGAAGAGTTAGAGAGTAAACTTTTATTGCTTTAGTTATCGACTGGGGAGTGCTCCACACACTATTAAGTAAATTACTTATTATTATATGGTAAATTATATACTCGATAGTGAGAAGATGGAAAAATTAGCTTTCGCTTTGAAAAAAACCACATCTAATAAAAAGCGAAGGAAATTGTTTACAGATATTCATCAAAATATGGATTGTGAGCCTTACCTGCTTGATGTGTTTATTGGGCATGCACTAAAAAGTGATATCAGAAAACCAGAAGAATTTCTTGAGAAATTAAGCTTGGTTCAAAGACATGTTGAAAGCGATATTCCTGCCTTTTTGAAAAGAACTGCAGAAGGACTGTTACCCAATATCAACACAGAAGTTGGAGAATTCTACCAGAATGATGAAAGATATGGAAATAGTGGACTGGCACAGAGAATTCAGGAAATGAATGATAATGGAAAGATTCTTTTTGAATATCCGTTATATGATTCCGC
>JAUXEA010000051.1 GCA_030620695.1 Candidatus Aenigmatarchaeota archaeon
TAATGCAGGTATTACTCAGTTCTTCAATCTGCTCAACTTCCTCATCAGAGATTTTTTTGTAATGGAAAATATCCAGGTGTGCTTTGTCTACTTTTTTCTCTGCACCTGCCTGCTGGGCATGTTTTCCGAGAACCCTCCTTGCTGCTCCGTTAATAATATGAGCTGCGGTGTGATGTTGCATTAATTGTTTTCTTCTTTCTTCATCAACAACAAGTTCAACAATTTCCTTTTCCTCAAGTTTCTTTGGAATTTTGTGTAAAATTATATTTCCCTGTTTAATAACTTCCAAAATTTCATCATTTCCAATAAATCCCAAATCACAGTCCTGTCCCCCGCTTCTTGGATAGAAAACTGTTTTATTTAAAATAACATAATCATCAACTGTTTTCAAAACTTCTGCGGGTGTTCTGGTTTTTCCTCTATAATATAATTTCTCTGTTTCAGGCAAATCACTTAAATCAAAAACTTTTTTCTGTTCTCTCTTTTTAACTTTTTTGGAAACTTCAAAATTCTCCGGAATTTTTACTTCTGGCTTCACTTCTTTAATTATTTCCGGGGTTATTCCCTGGGACTGGTAAAGTTTCCTTAAAGTATCAACATCAAATTTTTCAGTCTTTTTAATAATCTTTATTGCACTTTTTACTGTTTCCTTGTACTTCCTTTTCTCTTCTCTTAAAACATCTTCAACAAAATCAAAATTTGTTTTTCTTAATTCAGGGTAAATTTTGAATTCTCTGGAATGAATTTTCATTAGTTCAGTAAGGTTTATTTCCAGATTTTTCTTTCTCAGAATTGAAAAACATTCTCTTAAAATTTTTCTGATGTTATATCCTCCAGAGACATTTGAAGGCAGAGCATTATCAGACAAAGCTATTAACAAAGTTCTTGTGTGGTCTGCGAGAATTATTTTTTCTCTTTGTGTTAATTTAAACTGATTTAGAAATTTTAATGTTTCTGGAAAAATAACTTCATAACTTGTTTTTGTTCCATTTACCAACCAGGGAAATCTTTCTAATCCTGCTCCCATATCAATAACTTTTGTTTCTAACTCAACAAGTTTATTACCGATTTTTTTGTATTGCATATAAACCTGGTTCCCGAGTTCCAGACCACGGACAAAAAATTCAATACACGGACCCGCATTTCCTCCACCCTCCCATGAATCTTCATGAAAATATATTTCTTCCTCTGGAATTTTAAAGCCTTCTGTCAACAATTTGTAAATATAAAAAATTGCTTTATCTTTGAAATATATAAATTTTTTTGGAAAATTAAAAACATGCTGTCCAACCATTATAAATCCGGAATAATGTCTTCCTGTTACCCCAACATTTTTCAAATCATTGAATCTTAAACAAAACTGTGGGATTAATAAAGGATTTGCTGGTGGCTCAACTTCACCTGAAACACAATAGGGTTGGAAATTATAAATAGATGCTTCAACAAAAAAAACATCGTCCCTCCACCTCGCAATCACAGGATATCTTTTTATTTGAGTATGACTAAATTTTTTAAATATATTAACAAAAGTTTCCCAGCATTCCAGATAAGTTTGTTTTTTGCCGATTGGATTCCCGATAAAACCATATTTCGGCAGTCCTGCTTCTATTCTACATTCATCGTCTCCACACAAGTCTTTAATTCCCTTGCTCCAGAAATATTTTCCACAGAATTTGCATTTGCTCCTTTCAAATCCCAGCTTCTCCAATGTTCTGTAAGGATATTCCTCTTTTTTGAATTGCATAAAAATCCTAACAAATTTAAATATTAGTTAATGTTTCTGTATATATTAAATAGATTATGGACTGGACAGAGTTTCAACTCTTATACTGGTTTTTCAGGAAGGGTGAGAGAATCTTATATCTGGGTACCCCGGAACTGCTCAGGTTTACAATATCAAACTCAAAAGAGGTCTATTATATATCTCCTGAAAAAGTTCTGTTAAAAAGCCCAAGATTAAGAAAATTTGAAGAAAATCCTGAAAATTTTGATATTTCTATCCTCCCAAAAAAACTGGACAGAATTGTAAATTATCTTCCGTTAAGTCTTGTAACAAGTTTTAAAGTGATGGGTAAATACCTGAATTTGCTTGAACAGGATAAGCGGATTTTAATAAGAGTAAATGTTCCAAAAAAACAGGCACAATACACAGATGTTATGGTTCATGATTTATTCCCTGAATTCAAACTTGCTCTCGTATCTTATTTGACATTGGAAGGGCAGAAATATATTATTGGGAAAAAGTTGTAAAGTCAGACTTCAATCATTTGCTTCGCAAATGGTGCATCGTTTTTTCTTCGAAAAAACGAATGTCTTTCTTTTAAAATGAGCCTTTAAGAAAGGCTCAAGCCAAACGAGGAATTTGGATAAAAAAAGAAAGAAACCTGTTCTTTCACTCCGTGAAAAAAGGGCACCGTTGCTTTTTGCAACGCGTGTTCCGACACCCCAAAGAAAGAAACACTCTTTTTGCTTTTTTGCAAAAAGGTGCATCATTTTCCGAAGGAAAATGAATGAAAAGGAAATTGGTTAGAATTAATTTTTCTTTTGGTTTTAAAATATCTAATATTGGTAAGGTATCACCAGTTTACTGTTGATACTGTAAGGTTATATAAAATTGAATTTTGCCCGCAAGATTTTTAAATTACTTCACCTTTCTATATTATTATGAGATATTTATCTGGTGAAGAAGAAAAGAAAGCACTTGAATATATTAATAAAGCCGCTCAAATTGCATCAGATGCAACATGTGAACGTTCAAAATGTGGCTCTGTTATTGTGAACAATAACGAAATAATTGGGAGTGGATTTAATAGTCCGCCACAAAACAGAGAAGATCAAAGAAAGTGTTCCTATTCAAAAGATTCCTATCATGAAAAAGTAACGGATAAAACCTGTTGTGTTCATGCAGAACAAAGAGCCATTATGGACGCATTAAGAACAAATCCTGATAAAATCATTGGTTCAAGATTATATTTTATCCGTCTTGACAATGACGGAACACCTTCAAGAGCAGGAAAGCCCTATTGCACTATTTGTAGTAAAATGGCTTTAGATGCTGGAATTGAAGAATTTGTTTTGTGGCATGATGAAGGAGTTTGTGTTTACAAGACTGACGAATATAACTCCCTTTCTTTTCAATACAAAGAGAAGATTTAGGCCCATATTCTAAATAATTTATTAAAGTATCTAACTCAGATAAAAAACAAGGTATAAATTATGGTTTCAATAAACGAACTTGAGAAGATTATTGATAAAATAAAATCTCTTGAAACAGAGAAGAAAAAACTTGCGGAATTTCTGAAGAAAATTCCTGAGTTGTCCTGGAAAGTTTCAAGTGTTGATTTGGAGGACATTAAAATTGGGGGTGAAGATGGGGGTTTGACAAAAAAATCCGGTCATCTGCTGGATTTTGTTTTTTTGAGAGCTGTTTCTGTTATTTTTAATTATAAAAAAGGAGAACTGGAGGATGTTGCTTATTATCCAACAATGAATCCAACCCCGGAAATTACTTATTCTCCAGAGTCCCTCTCAGATATTGAGTTCAGGATATTTTGGAGTTTGCAGAGGATGAAAAAGGAAATTAAAATTAGTGTTGAGGCAATAAAGAAATTTTCCCCTGACATGTTTTTAATTGACGGAAGTTTAATGACAAACCCGGGAGATGTTCCAAACAAAGAAAGTAGTGTTTATTCTGATTATATTGAAGTCAAGAACCTGATTAGTGAATTGTACAATATAAGTAAAAAAGAAAATTGTCTGCTTGCAGGAGTTGTAGAAGATTCAAGAAGTTCAGCATTTTGCAATCATGTTGCAGGTGAAATTTTGGGAAAAATAAATAATCCAAAAGCGCCAGAGT
>JAUXEA010000015.1 GCA_030620695.1 Candidatus Aenigmatarchaeota archaeon
CCAACAAGGAGCACATGTATGTTTCCTCTAATTCTTGTTCCATCAGGCAAGTCTACTGAGCTCCCCCCAAAAAGTTGTAATAATATTGCCTCTTTAACTTCCTTGTTTCCATAAATTGAAGGAGCCAGAGAATTAACAAGTTTTTCATAAATATCTGGTTGTTTTACTAATTCCAAGATTTTAATTTCATCTTCTTTGCTGATTGAGATTTCTTCTATTTCCTGCTCAGTAAGTTCAACATAATTGGCTTCTATATAAATATCTGACTGCGTTGCTTCTATTCCCCTGATTTTTCTCGGGAGTTCTTTTAAAATTCCGTTAATAAGAATCCTGCACCCCGGGTCAGTTTTTCTCTGCATATCAGGAGTTGTCAGTTCTTTCTTTAAAAAAACTTTTATTTCCCCTGGCTTCTCCCCACTTGTTATTTCAAAAGGCTCCTGGATTGTGAGCCATCTTGAGTCATACATTTTTTTTTCCAGGAATTTAAAACCAGTCCTTTTTTTGCAACTTGGACAAATAAAAGGTTTTATAATTGTTGAGCCTCTTTGCTCCAATGAAAAATTTTCCCCGCATTCCTGACATTCATAAACAGTTTCATAAATTCTTGGTTTTACTTCAGAAGCAACTTTTACCATCCCATCCACATTTAAAAATTTGTCCAGATGTTTTGTTCTCAGGTTTCTTATTCTTATACTTTTTGTTTTTGGCAAATTCTTGAATTGCACCCCTATTTTATTTGGCAATTCGAACTCATCAGCACTCTCATCAAAAAGATTTAGTATTTCTTCAGTATTTTCAAGTAAATTCTCTGCCAGTTCTGAATTAAACTTGTCTAAATCAAAATAATCCAAAATCAGGGGTTTTTCATTTGTAGAGGCGAAAACCACTTCTTCCTTCTTTTTTTTCAAAAACTCATAAATTTGCTCCTTTAATTCCTGTTCATTGTCCATTATAAAAATTGTTTTAATTTTAGGTGATTAAATTATTACAATGTTATATTTTTGTAAATATGAGTAATTTATACCGAAAAATTAAGGTATTGTTATAATTTATTCACAATCATCACAAATCCACAAACCACTAGAGAATTTTAAATTGTTTGTAAATTTTCCGCAAACTTCACAGGTTCCCTTTACCTGCCTGCTTTTTGCTTCCCCTCCAGGATGAACTCTTAACCATTCAATTTTGTCAAGAAGAAAATTTGGCAGAACGCTCAAAACATCTTTCATTGTAATTATCCCAACAACCTCTTTTTTTTCAAAATCAACAACAGGCAGTCTTGTTATATTGTTCATCAGCATTTTATCAGAAACGTGCAATATTTCATCATCCGGGGACACAAATATTACGGGATCCGCCATTACCTCTTCTACTTTTGTTTGGGGGTTTTTATTTTTTACAACAGCTTTTCTTACAATATCCATTTCTGTAACAATTCCTTTTAATCTACCTTCTTCCATAACAAGAACATTTCCCACCCTGTATTCACCCATTTTCTTTGCAGCCTGCTGTAGTGTTGCTTTTGGAGATACTCTTGCTAACTCTGTTGTCATCACATCTCTCACTTTTAATCTCTTCCTGAAAAATGGCACTCTCATAATTATAAATTGAAGTATTTAAGTAAATAGGGAATTAATTAACAATTGTCGAAATTAAATCAGATACTCAACTCTCTCACTTTTGTTGGCTCTTTCTTTGAGAGTTCTCTCCTGAATTCATAAATACCCCCCGTTCCTGCCTGTACCAGCCTTTCATCATGAGTTACAATAAATGTCTGCTCAAGTAAATCTATAATTTTCGTTCTTAAAATTTCTGTTAAGTTCTCAATTGTGTTTGAATCCAGATTATGAGTTGGCTCATCCAAAACCAGAAGTTTTAAGTTTGGTGCCAGGACTATAGACAATGCAATTCTCATTACCAATGAAGCAATTGCTCTTTCACCACCAGAAGAAAAACCTTCCACATTCACCCACTTATTTTTCAAATCACAAAGTTGTAAGAGATAATCCCTGTCTTCTATTTTAAATCTAATTCCCAGGTAATCTTCGTAAGGATAAATATAATTCCAGATTTCATTCATCACTTCATTCAAAGTTTTAACAAATTCCTGTCTTAATACTTCCTGAACATCAATTAAAGTATCTGCAAAATTTGTTAAAGTAATAATAGCATAATTCAGGAAGTTTATATCTTTTTTACTTTTTTCCAGGAATTCAAAATCTTTTTTTATTTGTTCTAAATTCTTTTCTTTTTCTATTTTTATTTCTTCTTTATACTTAAGGTCTAATTCAAAAGTCAGCAAATTTCTTTTTGTTTCCTCAACCTCTTTTTTTAACTTCTCGAATTCAAACTCATCAAAGGAAATTCCTTTAATTTCAAGTTCAAGTTTTACTTGTTCCTGTTCAAATTTTTTTAATTTCTGTTTTTTAATTTCTGTTGATTTTAATTTTTCAAGTAAAGTTTTTAATTTCTGGACTTTTTCTTTTAAACCAGATAGATCTGTTTTTTTCTGTTCCAGTTCCTCCAACTCCTTTTTCAGGCTGATTAATTCTATTTCAACATTCTTAATTTGTTCTATTCTTTTCTCAAAAAAACTTATTTTTTCAATATTTTTATTTTCAATTTTAATTTCTTCTTCCTTGTTTAAAAGTTTTTTATTCAGTTCTAAAATCTCTTTATTTAGCAAATTAGATTCTTTTTCTTTCTTGATTATCAGTTCAAGTCTTTTCTCTTCCTCTAATTCCCTATCACAGGTCGGGCATTTTTCTTTGGATTCTTTTAAACTCAGGATTGCATTATCCAACTCCTCCTTTCTCAATTTTTTGTTAATTAAATTTTCTTTTATTTCCTGTGTCTCTTTCTCAAGTAACTCAAATTTTGCTTTATTAAAACCAGACAAAAAACTTTCTGCTTCTCTTTTTTCTTCTGCTTTTTTCTTCAGTTCATTGATTTTTGAACTTATGCCTGCTATTTTTCTTTCTCTTTCAAGTTCTTTTTTTTCAAGGTTCTCAAGTTCAAGTGTTTTTTTTCTTAATTCTTTTTCTGTTTCTCTTATATCTCCTAGTGGAACCTCTTCTACTTCTATCTGAAAAACAGAAATCCTGGTTTTTATCTCAATAACTTTTTTTATCTTACCATCTATTTCAGTTTTCTTTTTTTCTAATTCCGGGAGAAGTTCTTCTTTTTTGTTTGATATAGTATTCATTTTTTTTATTTCACCTTCCAGCAAAATATTCTCTTTGCTTAATTTGTCTAAATATTCTTCTAACTCTTGTTTCTTCTCTTTTAAACCTTGTCCCTCAAAATTAATAATTGCTTCTTCCTTTGCATTTTTCAGGTTTTTAAATTTGTTTGATAATGATATTGTTTTTGCTCTTGCTAATTCAAATTTTGAGAGTTTTAATAATTCATCTATGTTGCTCATTCTGTTCCCGGGAGGAATGGTTAAAAAATAGTCAATCTGGTTTTGCTCCGCATAGATTACCTTGGAGAACAAATCATAATCTATTTTTAAAATCTGCACAACTGCTTCTGTAACCTGAGACTGATTAACTGCGATTAATTTTCCATTTTCTCTTAATTCTGCGTTTGATGGTTTATCCAGATAAATTTCTCTTTTAATTTCATAGTTATCATTGTTTAATTCAAAACTTAGTTTGATTTTTGCTGATTCTTCTTTAACAGGTTTATCCATGATTAGCTGGGAAAGTTTTAGTTTTCTTTTTTGTATTTTTGGTATGTTTCCATAAAGAGCAAAACAAATTGCGTCCAGAACACTTGATTTCCCTGAACCCGAAATACCAACAAGAATATTGTTTCCTTCTGTAAAACTCAGTTTTGTTTTCTTGTGCGAACGAAAGTTCTCGAGTTCAATTTCCTTAATCATAATCTGGGTTGTAAAAATTTAAGTTTTGGGAGAATTTTACAAACTTTACTTGTTTAATCGTCTTTAAATAATTTATATTTAAAAGTGTATATGGAGATAAAAATTCAGAATGTTGTTCTTTCCACGCATGTGAAAGTAATCTTTCCTTTAACAAGGATTGCAGAAGAGTATGAGGATGCAGAGTATGAACCGGAGGCATTTCCCGGGCTAATAATGAGATTAAAAGACCCCAATATAACTGCTCTTGTTTTCAGGTCAGGCACAATTGTTTGTGTTGGTTCAAAAACCCAGAAAGAGGCGGAAACAGGGATATCCAAAATAATGAAGATGATGAAACCTTTAGGTGTAAAAGTACCAGACAAGTATTCAACAAAAATTGAAAATATTGTTGCTGTTGGAAGTATAGACAAGGATTTGAACCTTGAAAAACTGGCTTTTGAAATGGAAGATTTTGAGTATGAACCAGAAAATTTTCCTGGATTGATTTGTCGTCTGGAAAAGCCAAAAGCATCTTTCCTTGTTTTCTCAAGTGGCAGAATTGTTTGTGTTGGTGCAAAAAAAATCAGTGATGCAAAAAAAGCGTTATTGATAATCGAGAAAAAACTAAAGGCTTTTCATTAAAAAACTAAAGGCTTTTCATTAATTTATTTTTATTTTATATAAATTTTAAAAATTTTGTTTGTTGAATTAAGAAAATTTAAAATATACTTTGTTATGTTTAAGGTTGTTGTTTTTGATTTGGACGGAACTTTAATAGATTCTATAAACATTTGGTTGTCTTTGTTTGAAAAAGTTTTTAAAAAATATGGACTTGATGTTAATGAAAATTGTATTAAAAACCAGTTTGGTAAACAAGACAAAGAGATTATTTCTTTTTTTGCCAAAAAAGAAAAAAGAGAAGAAATGATAGATTTTTTTGAAGTAAAGAAAAAGGACAAAACATTCCTAAATAAATTTAAAACTTTTCCTTTTACTGCAAAAGTTCTTACGGAGATAAAAAGCAAGGGAATTAAAATTAGTGTTGCCACAGGAAACAATAATAAAATAATGAATTTTATTTTAAAAAAGTATGACCTGAATAAATTTTTAGATTATCATATCTGTGCTGAAGAAGTAAAAAAAGGAAAACCCAACCCGGAGATGCTTTTAAAAGTTTTGAAGTTTTTCAAAGTTAAGAAAAAAGATTTAATCTATATTGGCGATTCCCCCCACGATGTTAAAATGGCAAGAAATGCGGGAGTAAAAATTGGTGTTGTTTTGACTGGTGTTTTAGACAGAAAATCAGCAGAAAAATTAAAACCTGATTTTATTTTTGAAGATGTTAGAGGTGTTTTGGAGTTAGTTTAATTTCTTCTTCTTATTTTGATAAGTTCTTTATTTAACTTCCACTTTTATCTCATTCTTACTTACCTTAATCAATTTTATTTTCGTTTTTCCTGCAGGAATTTCTATTTTGTTAAATTCAACATTCTCAAAAGTTTTGTTATAGTTTTTAAAATATACTGAAAAAGAGATTGTGTTGTCTGAGAATTTCAACAACCCATTTGAAAATTCTATTTCCTGTTCTCTTGAAGAATTTATTGGCTCATCCAAAAGGTCAGAAACAGAAATAGAGAAAAAATTTACTAAATTTTTTCCGTGCTCAAACTCCAATCCCTGGTTTTGTTTTTCTATTAGCGGATACCCAAATTGCAAGACGAGACTTACAATTGTTATTGAAAAAGCCATTATCAGAACCGCAGAAACAACAGGGTGCATAATAATTTACTTGATATTTTTTAGATAAGTAATTATTACACTGTTATACTCTCCCTTATTTAAAGTTTTTTATCAAAATATAATTAAGGCTGTGTGGTTCGGTTTAGTTCAGCTATACTAGAAACATTAGCCATAAACAGTGAAGAAAATGACAGGAAACGAAGTGTTTGTTGGAAAAAAGCCTTTGATGAGTTATGTACTAGCAGTTGTAACTCAGTTTTCAGAGGGAAACAGTGATGTAATCATAAAAGCAAGAGGAAAAACAATAAATAGAGCAGTGGATATTGCGCAAATTGTTAAAAACAAATTTGCTAAGGATGCAGTAGTAGGGGCAGTAAAAATAGGGACAGACGAAGTAGAGGCAAAAGAAGGAGGAAAAATAAATGTCTCAACAATTGAGATTCAGTTGAAAAAGTGATTTTTTTATTTTTATAATTTTTTATATTTATGCTACCCGAAAAGTTAATTATAAAAATTTCTTTAATTGTGATTATGTTTGGTTTATCAGGTCTTTATGCAATAACCATTTTGATAGAACCCGCGTTTGTTGATATCAGGCAAATAGATGAAAATTTTAATGGAAAAGTTGTAATGACTAATGGAACAATTTCAGATGTTTTTTTGTCTGACTCTAAAACTTTATTTTTAAATTTGGAAGAGAATGAAGATCTGGCAATTATAATGTTTAATGTTGATGAAAATAATTTAACAGAATCTGATAAAGTTGTTGTAAGAGGTGAAGTTACACTTTATAAAGGCAAACTGGAGATTATTGCAAAGAAAATTGAAAAACAGGAGAATTAATTTTAATAAAGTCAGCCTTTAAAAACAATCGTTTTCAAAAGGAAAACGGTGCCTCTTTTCTGCTTTTTTCCTTTCGGAAAAAAGAGACCCTTTTTCGCAAAGCGAAAAAAAGGTTTTGCTTCGCAAAAAAGCAGGAGGCCAACACCCCAAACAAGGATATTGTTCAATAAAAAAAATACAAATATTATAATGCTAAAACTAAAAAGGTTTGAAGGCAATCCAATTTTGAAACCTATAAGAACTCATCCCTGGGAAAAATTTGTTTATAATCCGGCAGCAATTTTGCTGGAAGATAAAATTCACATAATTTACCGTGCTATGGGAAAAGATAAAGTATCAAGATTTGGTTATGCTTCCACCAAGGATGGTTTTCATATTGATGAAAGGCTTGATAAACCAATTTTTGTTCCAAACGGAAAATTTGAAGAACCCGCTGTAAAATTTCGTAATTCTGGTGTAGAAGACCCCAGGATAGTCAGGATTGGGAAAAGAATTTATATGACTTATGCGGCTATGAATGGAAGAGTGTCACATATTTCTGTTGCTTCTATAGATGTTCAGGATTTTTTAAACAAAAAATGGAAATGGAAGAGACATAATATTTTGTTTCCTTCTAATGACAATAGAAATGGTACATTTTTTCCACAAAAAATAAATAACAAATTTGTATTATATCTCAGATTTGATCCAAATATTTTACTCTCCTATTCAAAAGATTTAAAAAATTGGACAGTCCCAAAGATAGTGATGAGACCAAGAAAAGGTAGGTGGGATAGTCTTAAAATTGGAATAGGAACTCCACCCATTTTAACAGAGAAAGGTTGGCTATTAATCTATCACGGGGTTGAACAGAAAAAAAATGGAAGAATTTATAGAGTTGGACTTGCTTTGGCAGATTTAAAAAACCCGGAAAAAATTTTATATAGAAGTAAAGAGCCAGTTTTCGAACCCGTCAAGGATTATGAAAAGATAGGACAAGTTAATAATGTTGTTTTCCCTTGCGGTTCAATTATTTTAGGAAAAAAACTATTTATTTATTATGGTGGAGCAGATTCTGTAGTTTGTGTAGCCACAGCAAATATTTCTAAATTTTTATCATAATTTCTTTTTAAACTCTTCAATAATTTTTATTTTGGTTGGGTTTGTTTTATATCCTAAGGCTAAATAATAAGAAACCCAGTATCCCCAAATAATTGTATTAAATATTCTGCTTAAAATATCTCCTTCTGATATATCTATAATTTCCACACCTATTTTTTTTGATTTTAGTATTTTAACAGTAAGTTCAACTCTTTTAAGCATTTGCGGGTGGTCATTCAAATCTCTCAAAATAAGAACAAAAAATTTCCCGATAGGATTCTCCCACCCGCTTATTTCATTATGATTAAGTTCTGAGAAATAATTGCAAAATGCAGGAACTTTTGAGTTTTCATTAAAACTGATTTTCCACACATAGCCGAGAGATTTGAATTTGTCTGGTGTATAAATAATTGGGATTTTCTTGAATAATTTTTTTGCTATTTGTTTTCCATTATTTTCCAAACTCTGTGGGTTTAATTTCTTTTCTAAATTCAAAATTTCCTGAATTGATTTTTTATTCATTAAACCTGCTTTAAATAAAATTCCTGTTAGAGCAGAAAAAATATAACCAGTAGCAATTCTGGACTGAAGACCTGAAGGAACAATAATTAAAGGTGTATTATTTTTCTCACAGAGTTCTTTTAATTTCCCTCCACTGGTAATTGATATTGAAAATATTTTTCTTTTAATTGCTTCTTTATAAGAATAAATTGGTTCTTCAGTATTACCGGAATAAGAACTAAAAATTGCAAATGTTTTTTTATTTGTTTTTGGAGGAAGACTATAAGTCCTGTTCACATACACAGGAATTTTTAGATTAAGCCAGGTAGTTAGAATATCAGTTGGCCATTCACTCCCCCCCATCCCGGAAACAACAATATTTTCAAATTTTCCTTTTAACTTAATATTTTTTGCTGCTTCAAATCCAATCTTGAATTGTTTTGGGAAATCCAAAATAATCTTTCGCATTCCTGACTTATCAGT
>JAUXEA010000076.1 GCA_030620695.1 Candidatus Aenigmatarchaeota archaeon
TGCAGTCTGGGTCGCAGGTTCCATCAAACCCTTCTGTCCCGTTAAACATTATAACACAATCAAAATCACAGACTTTATCAATTTCATTCCTGTAACAATCAGGGTCGCAGATATTGTCCCCATTTCCCGAACAGAATTTGTTACAAACATAATCTATTTCTTCTGTGTAGCAGTCAGGGTCGCAGATATTGTCCACTATACACTCAGGGTCGCAGGTTCCGTCTCCCAGGTTACAGGAGCAATCCCCCGCTGAAATCATTATCCTTTTGTCATCCCTGTTTTTCACAAAACATAATGTTTTTGGATTAACAAAATGGTAAGGTCCTGAATGCATCAACCCGGAAAAAGATTTTTCAATTGCTCCCTTGTCGTATGTTAAATAAACTTTTTTATAACCGATACTTAAATCTATATTTACTCCTTTTGGCATATTAAATTCATATTCCTGGGAGCCGGCAAGTGCAGCAGTTCTGTCAATTAAGGAACTTATTTCTCTTGGTATTGCTTCAAAAGCACTTTTGGTTGTTCTTTCTGTCTGGGTAAAAAAAATTCCGTAAACAACACTAATAATAAGAATAAAAGAAATCACAAGTGTGATTGTATTCAACATTGTTTCTGACAAAACAGCATCTCCTTTCAGTCTGCTCATAAAATTAGACTTATTTATTTATAAATATAAGCAAAGGAAGATTGTGAAGCCTTGAAACAGAAATTATCAAATACACAAATTAATTGTTAATCTTTACTTTTCTAATAACTTCAGACCCCCTTTTTATACTAATTATAAAATAAAAGTATTTTATGCCTGAAGCAAAGCAGGACACATTAATTCTCCAGGAACTGGTTAGAAGAGCAAATTCACACACACAGAGAATGAGGAGTGTTGATGAGCAGATGAGGAGAGTTAATTCAAAAATTGATAACCTTGAGCAGCAGAAAATAAGAACTGATAATTTAAATAATGAAAAAATTGATAAAATTATGGAACAAATTGAAGAGATAAACAGAACAGTAAGTGAACTGAAAAATGAAATTTCAAGATTACATGAAAAAGAAAAAATTTTTGCAAAGAATAAGGATGTAGAAGAATTATCCCAGTTAGTGGATTTGTTATCCCCTGTAAAACATGAGTTTGTAACCTGGCCCGAATTTAACAGGGAAATAAGAAAAATGAAAGGTGAAGATGAAGTTGCCATTTAGTCATAAGGAAGAAGAATCCAGAATTCCAATAGAGGAAGTAAGAAAATTAAGAGAGCAGGGAAAATCTGACAGGGAAATTATTGTTGTACTAAAGAATAAAAATTATCCATTTCAGGTGATTGAAAAAGCAATGTTACAGGTTTTAAAATCTGGAGTTGGACCAGAACAAAAAAAGGCTTCCACCAATCCTGCAGGGAATTATCCCAACCAGCCTTACCACCAAACCCAACCCCCAAGACCTCAACCCGGACAAGCTGGTTCACAACAAGAAAGTGAACTCCCAACAAGAGAGGAATTATTACCAAGACCAAATATTCCTGCAATTCCGGGTCAGGAAGCACCTTTTGAATCACAATTTGAGCCAACAGATTTAATTGAAGAAGTTGTTGAAGGGGTCGTAGAAGAAAAATTTGAAAAACTGGATACAAAATTTGAATTTATTCATAAGGAGCAGGAAAAACAAAAAAAGGATTTGGAAGGTATAAAAAATTTGTTTGGCTCTTCTATCCAGAAAAGAGATAATACGATTGAAGACTTAAGAGAAGATATAGGAAAACTCAAGGAAGAAATAGACGCTCTTGTTATTAAATCCAATGCCCTTGAAAGAGCATTCAAACAGTTCCTCCCGGAATTAACAGCAAAAGCAAGAAAGGAAAATTTGGCAGAGAAAGGAGTTGAAGTTATTGAATAGTTTGATTTTTTGGTTGATTCTACAGTCTAATTTAAGGGTTCCTTCTTTTTAAGGAAAAAAGAAGATTTCTTAATTGCCTCCTGTAAGTTTTCCTGCAAGTTCTTCAAGAGTTTTTCTTAATTCTTTGGCTTTTTCTAATGTATTATCAACTCTTTCAAAATCTTTATAGACTTTATTTATTTTATTCTTGTCAGGACTATACATTTCTGAAGGTATTTCTCCACGATTTGCTGCATAAGTAATTTTATCTGCGGATTTTTTGACTTTCCTAACTTCTTCCAGAGCTATCCTTCTATACTTTGCATCTTTAATTCTTCTGGTTTGTCTAAGTTCTCCAATTTCTTTTCCTATTTTCTTTAATCTATCCACTATGTTTCTATTAGTATAACCTGTAGAAGGTTCTGGAAATTCTTTTTTGAGCATTTCTAACTCATTTTTTTTGAGTCCATAAGCTCTCTGAGGTTCTCCTGCAGTAAGAGCCAATTTTCCACTTAATTTCTGTGCTTCTTCTGTTACTATCTCTCCAAACTTTCTATAGGAAGCCCCTAATTGTTTTTCCATTCTATCTATTGCATCTCCTGCAGCTTTGTAAGTTGGTTCTATTTTTTCCTTTGTCCTTTCTATTTCCTTCTCAATTCTTGTAATAGCCGCCCCAGCAGATTTA
>JAUXEA010000037.1 GCA_030620695.1 Candidatus Aenigmatarchaeota archaeon
CCAAATTGTCGTACAGTTCATCTACCAAATAGTTATTGCTCTTGCAGTAAAACTTATGTAAAAGAATGGATGAATGAAATTTCAAATAAAACCGGGGGGAAAATGTATTCCCTGGCAAATACAAGTTATGCGGTTTCAGCAATAGAAGAAATAATAACAAAAGCACAACCAAAAAGAATTCCTTATCTTGAGGCAGGAACTCTGGTTCCAAAATTTAAGGATATTAGGGCAGTTACACTGCCAATTCCGGTAACCGTTCTTGGGGAATATGTTGAGTTAAAAGTTTATTACTGGTCTTAATATGAACACATTTATCTGGTTGATTGGGGGGATAATTGCGGCTTTAACAATTTCTGTTCTATTTCTGCAGGTTTTTTCAAACATGACGATGGAACAACACAGGCAGGATTCTATAATGTCTTTTAATGATGTGGTTAATAATGTAAACAAATTTTGCATGATGAATGTGGAACAGTCATCAGAATTCTCTCTAAGTTTTTCAAGTCTTGTGTCAGACCTATTTGCTTTTGATGGAAATATAATTGAAAAAAACAACAGAACATTAGGAAATAAAATATGTATGAATATCTCAAATGAAATTTACTGCAAAAAACTTGACTGCCAGATAGAACTTGATAAAATTACAACTAAAAAAAGCATTTCAAGTCTAATAGACAGGATACTTGGAAAAATTAGTTACCGGGATTATCATTTAAATTTTATTAAAACAGATTGTGGTGTCTCAGTTCTGTTGAAAGGTTCAGAGCCGGTATGCGAGTGTAATTTAAGTGGTGTTGAAGTTCCAATTTACTGCGAATACAATGGGAAACAGCCTGTTCTCTCATTAAAAAATAATGTGGTTGTGCTGACAGACACATACAACTGGGTTAATGCAGGAAATGAAACAGAAATTTTACTGAATAATATAGCAAATTATCTTCCGGGCAAAAAAATCATTTTGGTTTTTGAAGAGAATCTGACAAGTCCAGATGAAATAAACAGAAAAAATATTTTGGATAAACTAAGACTGCAGGGTTACAATATAGATGTCCGGGAACACAATTTAAAAATAAGAAATTTCAGGGACTATGACCAGGTATGGTTGATAACACCTGGATTTTGTGATGAAGAAAATAGAAACTGCAAAAATTATGAAAGATGGCACGGGGATGAAATAAATGAAATAATAGAATTTGTAAAAGAGGGTGGAGGTTTATTATTAATAACAGACTCCGGGATGAGAAAATCAGTTTATGAAAGAATTGGACTAAAAGTTATTAATAAAATTTTAAGTGGTACAGGCTATCCTTTTGAACAAATTCAAAGTTGTGTTTGTGGTTGTATGGAAGGAAAAATACTGGAAACAGTAATAGAAAAACATAAATTAACTGAAAACCTGTCCGGATTTAATGTGAGTGCAGTAGCAGTACTTAAATGCAGATATAAATATTAATTAGCACTTTATCACAATCTGATTTTGTTCTGTGTTGTATTTTATTAAAATCAGGGTTTGGTTTTCAATTACATTTCCGGATACATCCCACTCAATTTCGTCCCTATCTCCGCAATACCCCGGATATTCTATTTCTGTACCCCAATCATCTTTTATAACTGAATTCTGCAGTTCATCGCAACCATTCTCTGCTTCCATTAATTCTGTGAGGTCAAGCTCTGAAACTTTACCAACTTGTTTATTTAAAAATATCTGGTAGCAAACTATATCTTTTCTTTTCAATGGTTTTGTTGCCTCTTTCCAGCAGAGTATAGAATACGCGGAAATGTGTCTTGCCAACTCTTCTTCTGAGTCTACATCCAATTTTATAATTTCAGAAAGTTCATACTTATTTTCGCAAAAATCAGAGGATATTCCAATATAATTTGAGAAATAACAGAAAGCACTGTTTACTGTGGATGAGAGAGACCCGGATATAAATATTAATAAAACAGCAACCCCTATTAATGCAATAATCATTATTCCAATTACATTTATTGCAAATCCTTTCATAATTTTGTAAATAAATAAACAATTTAAAGTTACCACGGATTTTTTTTCATTTTAGATAGAAAAGCGAAAATATTTGATAGATAATGGATAAATGGGGTGACTATTATTAAAAAAATAATATAATCCAATTCTATATTCATAAACAAAGAAACAATAACTAGAGAAAAAATTAGGAAATCAAGCTGGTCCAGTAAAGGGACCGGCTCCCCGCTTTTTATTCCAAATCTTCTTTTCATAAAAGAGCCAACTAAATCCCCGAAAATTGCACCAGAGCTAAGTAAAGAAATTGTTAAAATATTGTGATTAATTAATGGGAGCAAAGTATGTGGAATAAAATTCTGGAAATAAATCTGGAGCAAACCCACAAAAATACCAAATAGGATTCCACCAAAAAAACCCTCTATTGTTTTTCCATTTCCCAGCCATCTCTGTCCATCTATAAAAGTTTTTCCAAAATCAATTTTATGCTTTCCTTTTAACAGGACTGGAAAAAAGTTTGCACAATAAGCAGGCAAAATAAACCAAAAACTGTTTATTATTATTTCCAGCATAATTATGCAAATGAAAACTAAAATAAGTATTGTATGTAAAAATTGCGGGAATATAAACTCTATACCCACCCAATATTTTTATGATGGGTGTGAAGGACCATTTCTTTGTAAATTCTGTGGAGATGCTCTTGAGATAGATACAGATTATGAGTGATGGGCTCGGAGAGATTTTCAAAACATTCGTTTTTTGGCTTAAGCCTTTTTGATAAATTTAACCAATAAAAGGCTTACTCAATTGAACTCTCGACCTCTGCCTTTTTCATCTTTCTTTGGGGTGTCGGAATTTCTTCCTTTTTTAGAAAGAAAGTCTGACTGTGAAGGCAACGTCCTAACCACTAGACCACGAGCCCATAATTTGTTGTCTAAACTAAAACATTAATGGAGAAAGAAATAATTGTTGTTCCGAACTCAAAAAAAGAGCAGGTTTTTGGTGAAGATATTTTAAAAGTGAAAGTCAAATCCAAACCAGAAAACAACAAGGCAAATGTTGAAGTTGAAAAAGTTCTCTCAAAATACTTTGGCAAGAAAGTAAAAATAGTTAAAGGATTCAAAAGTAGGAAGAAAATTGTTGAAATGGAATAAACTATTTATAATTCTGATATTTGTTCATCTTGTGGACTAAAAGCAGGAGAATTAATTAGAATCGCTTTGAAAGTTCCTTCAAAATGATACTTTGTATTTTTTAGAATGAATATTATATCTCCAGACTCGGCAACAAATTCCTTGCCATCTTTTTTGACAATCAATTTTCCCTCGAGAACAAAATAAACTCTATCACTCCTAATATTTTCTGTGGTTTCAGAATGATTTGTTGCCTCGCTAACTGCAAGACTCACATTTTCATTTATCTCTTTTGTTAGAAAATTAGTTACTTTGTAAGTTTCACTTATCTTTCTTGGGTTTCCTTCCTTCTTCTTAATTATTTTGATTTCCATATTAATAACAGCCACGGAAGGGAATTGAATTTGTGGAATTTTTCATTTAAAAGAAAAACCCTCCCCCAACCTTCGGTTTACAAAACCGGTGCTCTACCGGATTGAGCTACCGTGGCATAATTGTCTAATTAAACTTAATAATAAATTGAATACTTTTTTATTTATATATTATGAGAGCCTATTTAAAGGGATTTTCAAAACAGAGTTTTGAAAAGTTTCCTGCTTTTTTGCGAAGCAAAAAAGAGGCACCGTCGGAACGACGAGTGTTCGAACCAACGGTTCAAAAAGGATTTTTTTCCGAAGGAAAAAAAGATCCCAATTTTTCGCGAAGCAAAAAATGGGCACCGTCCGAAGGACGATTGTTTCTTTCAAAGAAAGAAAAGGGAATTTCTCCGATTATAGCATCTGTGCTTCTAATACTTTTCAGTACAGCAATTGCAGTATTTGTTGGAACCTGGGCTATGAATTATACACAAACTCAATTATCAGGTCTTGAATTATGTAGCAAGGTAGAGATAATATATTCTAATTTTGATTTTGACCCGGTGACAAAAGAGGGAACAATGACCTTGCAAAATATAGGTGCATCAATAGAAGGTTACCGGATTTATGCTTTTGTAGATGTTAATCAAAAAGAATTGGTGAAAGAAGTGGAGACCCACATAAAAAAATCAGAGAAGAAGACAGAAAAATTCGGGACTGATTTGGATAATGTAAGAGGAATTATTATAGAGGTAATAAATTGCCCAGGGGTGAGACTGATGATACCTATAAATTAACAGAAGTATTTATTTCTCAATTAACCCAACTTTCTTTATCTCTAATATGCCAGAATTTTCTTTCTTATTAAAAATTTTATTTACTTCTAAGATTTCAATTTTTTTGCTGAAAATCGGGCAGTCAAGCACAAAACTTTCATATTCTCCTCCTTCACCTACAATACTGATTTTAAATTTTTTGTTTAATTCAATCAAATCTTTCACGCAGTTTTCATCAATTTCCCTTCCAAGCCAGTCTCTTGTTAGACCTTCAGCACCCACCCCGGTAATTATTATTTTAAAACCTAAACTTATTAATTTTCTTAAATATTCTACCTGATTTATTTTCCAGATTGGACTGATTAATTTTAAATTTAATTCCTTTGCAATTTTTAAAATTCTGCTTTTTTGATATTCTGATGCAACAGCGCCGGCAACAATAGAATCAATTTTTAAGTTTGAAATTATTTGTTTTAATTCTTCTACCTCTTTTTCTTTTTTACTGCAACTCTCATAAAATATTTGTTTTACTCCAATCAACTTTGCCTGAATTTTTGTTAATTCAATATTTGGATAATGAAACATATAACTATCTTCTTTTGGTTTTGCTGTAACCAAATATTTTAACTGGTAGTTTTTCTTTGCATAATAAGCACCGAAAGTTGAATCTTTTCCCCCGGAAAATAAACAGGCTATTTCCATAAAAAGAATTTGGTAATAATATTATTTGAATGGAGGAACCTGTTTACATCAAATTAACCAATAAAGTATTATTATGGGATTCTTTGGATTTTTATTTAAAAGAAAAGAGGAATCAAAAATACTACTCCAGTCAGAAGACAAGTTTGATATAAAATCACTTCAATATGATATTTTCCAGGAAGAGGAAAAACGAGCAACAATACCAAGAACAATTTATGAAAAACTGACTCATATTTCAGAAAAAATACTGCATATTTCCCCGGATGAAAAAACAAAAAAGAAATTTGATGAGGCTATTAATTTTGCTCACTTAAAAGTTACTCCAGCAGGTGTTTTTTCTTTCACAATATTATTTGCAATATCTTTCCTTATTCTAGGAATAGTCTCCCTCTTCTTTGGATTACTTGATATAACAATTTTATTGGTTTATTT
>JAUXEA010000121.1 GCA_030620695.1 Candidatus Aenigmatarchaeota archaeon
TTTACCACAGAAATCTTTATTAATTAACTCTTAAATAAGATTATATGAAAAGCGAAATTTGGACAGAGAAATTTAGACCTTCTCAATTTTCTGAAGTTGTGGGTCAGAGTGATATTGTAAAAAGAGTTGAGTCACTGACAAACTCTTTAAATATTCCCCATTTATTGTTTGCAGGACCAGCAGGAACAGGAAAATCAACTTTGGCATTAATTGTTGTGAAAGAACTTTTTAAAGAAAACTGGAAAGAGAATTATCTTGAATTAAATGCTTCTGATGAGAGGGGGATTAATGTTGTTAGGGAAAAAGTGAAAAATTTTGCAAGAACAAAATCATTGGGAAATGTGGATTTCAAAGTCATCTTCTTGGACGAGGCAGATGCACTAACACCTGAAGCACAACAGGCACTGAGAAGAACCATGGAAAACTATTCAGCAACCTGCAGATTTATTTTATCCTGCAATTACTCAAGCAAAATTATTGACCCTATTCAATCAAGATGCGCGATTTTTAGATTTAAACTTTTGGAAAAAAAAGATGTTGAAAAAGTAATTCATTTAATTGCAGAAAAAGAAAATTTAACAATAAATCTGGAGGCAATAGAAATTTTATATGAAGGGAGCGAAGGAGACTGCAGAAAAGCAATCAACATACTTCAATCAACTGCATCAATTTCACCGTCTATAACTCCTGAACTTATCTCAACAGTAATATCAAATGCAAAACCCAAAGACATCAAAGTTGTTCTTGATTATGCACTGTCAGGGGATTTTCAAAAATCAAGGGAAAAACTTCTTGACATTATGCTCAAGGAAAGCATCTCAGGACAAGATGTAATCAAGGCAATTCAAAAAGAAATCTGGAATCTTCCTGTAGAGCCAGAAATAAAAGTAAAGTTAACAGAAAAAACAGGGGAAATAGAATTTAGAATTACAGAGGGCTCTGATCCTTTTATACAACTTCAATCACTTATCGCAAGTTTTGTCCTCGCGGGTTTGGGCAAATGATAATCAATCGC
>JAUXEA010000107.1 GCA_030620695.1 Candidatus Aenigmatarchaeota archaeon
TACTATTTTTTTAATTACCTTCTCTGTATTATAAGCAGGTATTACTGCAATTACCTTCATTATATAACCTGAATTTGACATTATATATATCATAACCCTTTATTGTCGGACTTAAAATCAAATTTGGAATTATCCCAACTCACCAGGATATCAAGTTATGATATGAATTGAAAATATTCTTAATCTTCATGAATCTCTTTAAGGATTTTTTTAAATTCCTCCATGTTCGTAATTGTAAAATCAATTTTATCATTGCCCGGTGTTTTTGCATATCTCCCTTCACCCCTGTTAATTCTAACGGTTATAATCTGAGGGAAAGCTTTTTTTGCTTCAGTGAGAGCATATGGATTGTCCTCAACAAATATTGCTTTTTCCCCTTCCCCAAGAATTTTTTTGAGTTCGGATACTTTGTGGAGTTCCTGCGTTACAATAATTTTGTTAAAAAAAGGAATTACTTTTGAACTCCTTATCTTTTCATTCTGGTATTTCTTATCTCCGTATGAAACCATGATAAGTTCATTTTCTTTTTTTATTTCTCCAAGCGCGCGGCTGACCTCCGGATATAAGAATATCTCTGCCTTGTTAATAATTTTTTCAAATGCTGCTTCCAGTTGTTCATACTTAACTTCAGAAAATTCTTCAGCAATCATTTTAATCTGCTTCCTCGGTTTAAACCCAAACCTGCCGCTTGCTTTCCGAAGGGTTTCAGAAAAAAGTTTGTCCTCTACACCCATCTTTTCAAATGCTTCTTTTAAAGCCATGTAAAGTCTTCTTGTTCCAAACAAGGTGTGGTCAAAATCAAATATTATTTTCATATTTTTCTTCAAATTTGGAATAACAGTTTGTATTGTCAGGTATATTTTTCCTGATTGAATTGTTTGGTCCTATACAACAATTATTCCCAACCAATATACCGGGCATTATTGAAACATGGATTCCTATTTTCGCATTTTCTCCTATTATACACCCAAAATTTTTAAGCCCTGTGTTTATTTTCTCCTTTTTTACAGTTGTTTTTATTTCTCCCCTGTCAAGCCTTACATTTCCTGTAATTATTCCTGCTCCAACCCGGGTATGCGCTCCGATTATTGAATCCCCAATATAACCTGAATGAACATGCACCTCCCCCTGAAATATACTTTTCGCGATTTCTGAATGAGCGCCTATCAGACAGTTATTTTCTATTATAGAATCCCTGATCAAAGAGAAATTTCCTATTATTGTATTATCACCAATATA
>JAUXEA010000016.1 GCA_030620695.1 Candidatus Aenigmatarchaeota archaeon
GGTTTCAAAATATGAATTTCTTCAAGAACATTAAGATGAAACTTTGATACAACTGCCTTTCCATCTGAACCATTGATAACATTTTCATTGGAAATTAAAACCCCTCTTTTCTTCTTTGCTCCCCCGGTCATAGATTCTATAACCATCTCCAAATCTGTGTAATGGTCAGGGTGGCAGTGGGAAACAAAAATGGAATTTAATTTTGTCAGGTTTTTTTTAAATTCTTTTGCTCTTACCAAAGCACCGGGTCCGGGGTCAATATGCATATTCAGATTTTTGCTTTCTATGATAAACCCCCCGGTTGCCCTTAACTGGCTTAAAACAACAAATCTTCCACCACCTGTCCCGAGAAAAGTTATTTTCATTAATTTGTTTCTTTTAAAATTAATCAAGAAAAAATTACAATTTCACACTTTTCCTCGCCCCACAAGCCTCGCATTTTAAAACAAAAAATCTGTCTTCCCTCTGCAAAACTGTGTCGGGTTTTCCGCATTCACTGCAATAAACAAAATTTTTCATATATTTCCGGATTTTGTCTTCTGTTATTGGGGACCTTGTCTGTAAAGTTAATTTCCCACCCTCAACAGACCCGGAAGTGGCAAGTTCCTTGTATAGAAATTTTGCTACCTGCTTTTTATCTCTCCTGATAGAATTGCAAAACTGCTCAAAATTGGAAATAATTGTTTTATTTCCGTGAAAAAAAATATTTGGTTTTATTATGTTTATTCTGTCTTTTGACTCTCCTTTTTTGACTTTTGTGTAAACATAATCCAGCATTTCTTTGTAGTCCATTAAAAAACTTAAAATTAAATAATATTATCCCGCGGTAGCTCAAACCTACCCTTTTTTTCACAAAAAAGAGGAAGTGGAGCAACGGTAGAGCACTCGGCTGTAGTGTTTAACATTCTGGTTTTGCACAAACGCAGGTGTTCCAATTTAGAAACCGAGGGGTTGCCAGTTCAAACGAGGCTTTTATTGGATAAATTGGGTAAACACTCGCCATACGGCGGTGCCTCTTTTTTTGCTCTGCAAAAAAAGTAGGAACCCTCGAGCCAAAAATAAAAGTCTTTCTGAAACTCCGGCCCGCGGGATATTTTAAACTAAACCCTCTTTTAGACTCTCAATATTAAACTTTGTATTTGAGCACCCATTTTTTGTTAATGGGATTCCTTTTACTATTTTATTTTTGCTTCTTACAAACATTATCCCTAATTTTAGTTCTTCCGGGCATGCAATTCCCAAAACAGCCTCGCAGTTTACTTTTTCCAGAATTTTTTTAATACATGAGCCTCCCGGCAGAATAAAAACTTTGTAGCCTTTGCTTTCACCAAGTTTTGTTGCTTTATTTGCGGGGCAATTTGCAGAACAGTGACTGCAGAAATAAGAAGAAAATTTTGTATCAAATCTTGCTTTGCATCTTGAATCCATATATTTTCTGCAGCAGTGGGGAATCAGCAAAATTTTTTCTTTTGATTTTTTAAATTCCTCTGCATGAACCATATTATTAAGATAAATATCTGTTAAATCCTCAACAACAGAAATTGCATCTTCCACCTGGATTCCAAGAATTTTATCTACTCTGAATTTCTTGACAAGTGTTTTTGATGCTTTTCCAAGTTTCCTGTGCAGTTTTTGTTTATCTGTTATTTTAGCGATTTCCCTGAAGAATTTTCTTGGAAGTTTTCCCAAATCATAGTTGAAAGTGTAAGACATAATATCAATAACAAATTAAATTTATGTTATATTATATTTTTTTAAAAGGTTATCATCATATTTCTCATTCAAAATTGGACATAACAATCCCTCAATTTGACAATTTATTCTCATTTCAATACACTAATAATACAAACTTCTGCCATAAACAACACCCTACTCTCCAAACAGAAAAACATACTAATTTTTACAAGATAAAAAACCATTGGATGTATCTTTACATATACCGGGTCTATGTGGATAAATCATACAGGTTCCCTCCTTTAATAAATACCATTCATCTTTATCAAGGAATATACAAGGCCTTTTCATTTTCATACAATCATCATATCCACCACAATTTTTTTTATTTTTTAAATACATTTGTCTTCCCCATTCTCCTACAAAACCTCTTTCTATACTCTCTCTAATTTTGGGTTCATAACATCCTAAATAGTCTCCATTTTGTAACCCATTTATAATTTCTCCGATTTCCTCTCTTGTTAAAAAGATAGTTCCAGCACTTATATAACAACAAGTTGAGCCACAGCTTCCATTGCAAGTTCCATCCTGATTAAACCTGTTTTGATAGTATTCTACCATTTTATTATAGTTCCATTCACATTTTCTCCTTTTAATGCTTTTTTTAGATTTTCAGCAACCAACCCATTAATAATCTGTGATTCAATTCCTGCTTTTGCTATTTCCAACAATCTTTCAACTTTATGAACCATACCACCTGTGACATCAATACCTGAAGAGCCTGCCAGATAGTTTCCAACAGTTTTTATATTTTCATTTGTGATTTCCTGGATTAATTCGGTTTCCGGGTTTTTTAGTGGGTCCCCTGTGAATATACCATCAACTATCCCGCATACTACAATTTTTTTTGGTTTAAGTTCTGTTTTACAGAATGTTCTTGCAATATAATTTAATATTTCTTCTGTTGAAAGAATACAACATCCCTGCTTTAAGTCCATTCCAACATCACCATAAGGAACTGGAATTAACCCATCATTTAATAAAGCTTTTACAGGTTCCAGATACATATATTTTATTCTACCATTTTCTGATATTGAACAAGAAGATAATTGAATTGACAGAGCATTTTCTCCTGCATTTATTAGTTCATCTATTATAATTCTGTTTAATTTTGCTGCGTCATTCTGGACCTTTGCAATACCAGTATAACTATCCCCATTTATTATTCCTTTTTGTGTCTGGTATTTTTTTGCTGAGACATGTGGGAAAGAACCCCCACCGTGCCCCAAAATTAAATTAAAATCCTTTTCTTCTCTTGCTTCGTGTATCTCCTTTGCTAATCTTTTAATTACTTCAATGTTTGGTGTATAGGGCTTTGTTTTGTCTGTAATCAAAGAACCCCCCAATTTCACAAGAATTAATGGCTTGCTCATGATTTTATTTTAGATAAGATTATAAAACTGTCTTATATTATTTCGTCAGTTGACGGATAGATTTCAACATTCTAATTATCTTTAAAACCAAAAAACTATTTCTTCAAACTTCTTGCAGCAGAAACCCAGAAAATTCCCGCAACTAAAATCAGGACAAACGCAATTGCAAGAGTTCCGTAATATGAGGTTTCTGTAGCCCCCAATACCCATTCAACATTTCCTGCGAACAGACTTGCAATCAGCAGACAGAATGCTCCAATTACAAGAAAAACATAAGGCTGGATGTCGTCCATAATACTATTTTAAGTATATAAATAAGCCTTTTATTGGATATATTGGGTAATAATAAAGTTGTGGTTTTCGCTCGAGTGACTTCATTCATTTTTGCTACCACAAAAATGATGCACCGTTTTTCTTTCAGAAAAACGAGTGTTTTGTCGCTTTGCTCCAAAAACCTCAACTAAAAAAGAAAAGGCTCGGTTATTCTGTAAAGGAGGTACAATCTGCTGGCGGATAATATAATGTTTTACACAAGCCTTTAAATATCTCCTCCTGGGTTAAATTTTCAACAACAATAAAATCAAGCAAACTATTTAATTCAATTTTTACTTCCTCTGATTTTATTTTCTCAAGAATTAATTGTCCCTGTGGTTTCTGCGAGTTTATTGTCTCAACAATTGATTCCAACTCATAAAAACTTGAATCCTCGGTATAATAATAACTTGCAATTGTAATCCCTCTCTGAGTTAAAAACTCTTTTTCCACTTCCGTTAAACTTTCTTCAAAAATCCATTGCTTGGAGAACTTCTCTCCCAACTCTTCCGGAGTTTTTATCTCTGTTTGTGGTTCTCGATACATTAAAGGAAAAGCAACAATTTCAAGTAAAAAAATAGAACCAACCAGTATTGCAAAAAACAATATAAAAAATTGTTTTCTTTTCTCCTTATTCTTAAACATTTTGATTTTCATAGTTTAACCATTCTCGGATTTTTCCCCATTATTTTTAATAAATCCCAAAGTCTTATAAACTCATTCAACTTTGCAATTCTTATCTGGGATATTCCGAATTTTGCGATTTTGGTGAGTAAACTTAAATAAGAGATTGTGGAATCACATGTCTCCCCGGAACGATGTGAAAGAACAGGAACCATTTTTAATTCCTTTGCTTTTTTAATACACTTCAAAGCCCCTGTAACAGTTCCAACCTGGTTTGGTTTTATAATAACAGAATTTGCGATTTTACTGTTTAATCTTTTGATTTGAGTTGCAAATATATCATCACCGCAAATTAAACACTTATTCCCGAATTTTTTTGTGAGCTCTTTAAAACCAGAAAAATCATTTTCATTAAAAGGGTCTTCAATAAAATAAAGTTTATAATCTTTTATCCAGGTGCTGATTAAATCTATCTGTTCTTCTTTACTAACTTTTTTGTCTTTGTAAACATAATTTCCTTTTCTAAACAATTCTGATGCAGCCAAATCAATTCCTATTTTTGTTTTGTATTTTTTTGCAATCTCCAAAACTTTCTCTAATGCTTCTTCATTTCCGAAATTCATTGCCAAAGCCCCCTCATCATTTAACCCAAGATATTTATTTTTGTGTTTTTCTCTAATCTCATTCCATACTTCAAAATTTGTTTTTATTCCCTCAAAAATATTTTTTGATTTGACTGGCAGTAAAAGGATTTCCTGAATATCTGTTTTCCCGTGGTGAACTCCTCCACCAACAACATTTCCAAGAGGAATTGGAAATTCTCCAGAGACACTTTGCAAAAATTTTTCTTTACTCAAATTAAAAAAAGCAAATGATAAACTTGTTGTTAAATTAGACCCAATTTTCTCCAGGTTTTTCATCAACAACAAGTCAAATTCTTCCAGTGAAAATTCTCCGGTAAATCTTCTTTTTATAAATTCAAAATTTTTTATTCCTTTCTCCACATTAATTAATTTTGCTTCTTTGGACCCAACACTTGCCCCGCTTGGAGCACTTCCAACACCAATTTTACTCCCGGAGAATATAGTTGCCTCTGTTGTTTCTCCCCCCCTTGAATTAAAAATCTTCCTCAAACTAATGCAATCCACTTTCATCTTATTTACTCCATTTACCTTCAGACCCAACACAGTTCCATTCACCATGCGTGTCCCCGTCAGTTTCGCTGTCACAGTAATCCCATCTGCCTTCATAACATATCCATCTATATGGCTCAGAATAACCCGCACCCAGAACTATATTTGAATTCAAACAGTTACCAGAACATAACACACAATCCTCTTGAAATCCACACTGGGCTGTTATTTCTGAGTATTCGCCAGCACATTTATTATCCTCTTTCACTGCCGAATAATATTCAATTATTCTGGTAATAGTGGGTTTATTTTTACACTTGCATGGAACCATCCCATACTTTTCACAACCACTTTCTATTCCGCACGGATTCACATCACAATTTATGCAATCATATACAGAGCATTGAAGATTCACAAAGTCAGAGCAACTGCTACATTCTCTATAACTACTATAATAACATGGACCAATATCGCAAGGGTCTCTGAAACATAAATCCTCTTCTAACCAACTATGTGTATAATCTTCACATTTGTTTACCACCCCCTCACAATTTTCACATCCTTTTCTGTCTTTCCACCAACATTTTCCAGGTTTAGTGTTTTCACAACTTACTTTATCCTCATGATAATCACAAGATAATTCTGGAGGTCCTTCTGTTACCTCAAAACTCGCCGCGTTCTTTAAAGTTATGCAATTTCCTTTTGTATCACAGGCTTCTATATTCACATAATAAGTTCCGGGTATATCATAATGAGAAGCTATCCGGTAATTATCAGTAGAATAAACATTATCACCCTCTACAGCATCTCCATGTCCCCCAGAGGGTCCATTATCATACATTTTTTTACTAATTATTTGACCATCAGGTTCACTAACAATTGCATTCACTTCATCAATCCCGGAGAGATCCAATATTTTAGCAGTTATTAAAAAATGAAATTCATCTTCTGCTGGCATTTCTACTGTGCTTGGCTCTACTTTTGTATCGCTAATTGTTGGTGGTGTTGTATCTTCAGTGGGTTCTTCAGGAGATTCCTCTTCCTCTGGTGGTTCTTCAGTAGGTTCTGTGGGTTCAGTAGGTTTTTCTGGTCTTACGTAACCAGGACAATTACAAAATTCTTTTGCTTTTTCATCATCTTCAAATATATCACTTAATTTAGAGGGCACTTCTCCTCTGCATTCATCCACCTGCCAATTACCACATTCTGCTCTGAGTTCCATGTCTGAGTATATAATTTCAGTTCCAGGCACAAAAGTTTTGTACAAAAAAGCAACGACAATAATAAAGACAAAGATTATTATAACAAAAGCAATAATTGTTTCTTTATCCATTGCCAAACCTTTTAAATTATTCTCTGTCATAGTAAGGGGTTATATTTTTGTATTTCTTTCTGCACTTCATCTAACTCAAAAATTTTCTTATTAACAAGTCTCTCCAAAAATTTTTCCCTGTTTTCAATTTCTTTTTTTATTTTCTTTATTTCTATTCCCTCATCTAATGAAATTTTCTCAATAAGTCTGCTTTCTTTATTATAACTAAAATTATCGTGCGTGCTGTTCCACAAAACTATCTGGTTCGTATTTATTTTACCTGTTCTATCATCTATATTTACAAATTCCTCTATCTTTTTGATTCTCCTGACTAACTGATTTCTTTTTTTAGATCTTATAACTGTAACCACAACATCCAGTAATCCTATTAAAGAGGCAGACAAATTTATTGGACGTGTTTTTAACCTGCTCACCACAGAATTTAAGTCCTCCGAGTGAAAAGTAGATAAAGTAGGATGCCCGCTTGCCATTCCCTGAAACATTACATAACTTTCTTCTCCCCTGACTTCCCCAACAATTACATAATCAGGATTCTCTCTAAAACTCTCTCTAAGCAATTTATTTAAATCAACTTCTCCAATTTTTAGTCCTCCTACAGATTCTCTTGCTACTGTTGCAATCCAGTTTTCATGGTAAAGTCTGATCTCTCTTGTATCCTCAATTGATACGATTTTTGAGTTATAAGGAATAAATGTGGAAACAGCATTTAGTAATGTTGTTTTGCCTGCCCCCGCACCACCAATCATCAGAATATTAGCCTGATGTTCTATCAGATACCAAAGATAAGCAAAAGAGGCGGCAGAGACAGAATTCATTTTAATCAGTTCTATTGGGGAAAAAGGATTTCTCCTGAATTTTCTTATTGAAAAATTTGGACCTCTTGGACTGACTTCCTCTGAAATTGTGCCCTGAACTCTACTACTGTCTTCTAAACTTCCTTCTAAAAACGGGTTGGAGTAAGTTATATAACGATTGCATCTCTGTGCAAGTTTTATAATAAAGTCTTTTAATTTGGATTCTTCAGAGTATTTTATATTTGCCTTTATATTCCCAAATAATCTGTGCTTTATATAAATATTTGTATTAATACCATTACAATTTATATCCTCAATGTAATCATCATGCATAATCGGTTCTATCTCATTTAAACCAACGAAATCCCTGTATATAAAATACATTATTTTATCAAACTGTTTATCTGTTAGTTTAAAATCATACTGCATCAACAAAAACTTTATTTTATCTTCCAGATAATTTATCAGTTTTTTATGGCTTGGAATTTGTGTTGGTGATATATCTATTAATTGTAAAAGACCTTTGTAAATTTTGTTAAAAATTTCCTGCTCTTTTTTTGTAAGTTTTGGCTCTATCACTTTATATACAATCTCTTTTCCATCAAAATAAATGCGTACTTTTACAAAAGGTTTGAGCAAATCATAATATATATCTGTCTTTTTTAAATTTTTTGGTAATTCAATTTTTTGATACACTTCTTCTAATTTAAACATAATTAAACTTTTTATTGTTTATATTGATTAAAAAAGTTTAATCAAAAAGAAGAAATTGGGTAGTAAGAAGCCTTTTTATTCACTGTAATACCCCGCCACAGAGTGATGGGGTTCTTTATAGATTAATTGTAGAAAATTTATGGACAAGAAGAGATTGGCAGCGAGAGTATTAAAAGTCGGGGAATCCAGAATATGGTTTGACCCTGCCCAGAAGAAAGATATAGAGGAGGCAATAACTGCAGCAGATTTTAAAGTTTTGGTCAAAAAAGGAGGGATTAAAAAACTGCCGGAAAAGAGGAATTTATCTGCCCGCAGAGGAGGAAGGAAGAGTATGGGTAGTAGGAAAGGAGCAAAATATT
>JAUXEA010000054.1 GCA_030620695.1 Candidatus Aenigmatarchaeota archaeon
AAATCTAAAAGTTGAGAATATACAATTTCTAAAGGTTTTGGAACTGATTCAGTCTGATGAATATTTTGATAAAAATGCACATTTTGTTTGTATCCAGTTTACCTGTAATGCAATAGATACTGAAATAGTATTAAACGATGAAGCAACAGAATATATTTGGTTAAATCCAGAAGAAGCCTTAGAATTGGAAATTGATTCTCTTACAAAGCAGTCAATACAGGAATTTCTTTTTAAACTTAAAACATTGAATAGATAAAAATTTGAAAATTGTATTACAGGACTTCCTTTTTTCTAAAAAGAATCTTTTATGAACAAGACCTTGGAAGCAAGTTTTATTTTCGCTGGAACAATTATCGGGGCTGGAGTTCTTGGTCTGCCTTATGTTATTGAACAGGTTGGTTTTTTGATTGGTCTGATAGAAATTATTCTGCTCGGTTTTCTAATTTTGTTGATTTGCTTAATGCTTGGAGAAATAACTTTGAGGACAAAAAGACCTCACCAACTTCCCGGGTTAGCAGAGAGATATATTGGGAAAAAAACAAAACACTTGGTAACATTTTTATCTGTTGGATTTATATACGGAGCACTAATTGCTTATGTTCAGGGTTGTGGTGATATATTATCTCTCCTTGGAATTCCTCCTGTAATTGCAAAATTATTATTTTTTATTCCATTTGCAGCAATTACTTATTTTGGAGTTAAAGGAGTTGAAGAAGGAGAATCTATATTGACTCCCTTAATTATTTTAGGTATCTTTATTATTTCAATTGTGTCCTTATTTTATTTTGATTTAACAAACTTAGCAAAAGTAGAATTCTCAAATTTCCTGACTCCTGTTGGTGTAATAATGTTTGCACTTGCAGGACTTTTTGCAATTCCGCAGATGAAAGAAGTTCTTTGGCTTGAAAAAGAAAAACTGAAAAAAAGTATTTTGATTGGTTTTTCTATTCCATTTATTTTATATATTTTTTTCGTTTTCTCGTGTATTGGTGCTTTAGACGGGGAAGTTTCAGAAATTGCTACAATTAGTTTAGGGGAACATTATGGACCCTTTTTCCTGATTTTTGGAAACCTTTTTGCATTTTTTGCAATGGCCACATGTTTTATTTCTCTCGGAAATTCGCTCAGGGAAATTTATAATCAGGATTATAAAATAAACAAAAATCTGTCTTTCATTCTCGCAGTCTTTCCCTCATTAATTGCTCTTGCAGGGTTATCAACTTTCACAGAAATTTTGTCTTTAACAGGGGCTTTATTTATTGCTCCTTTGATGATTATAATTGTTTATATTTTCTATAAAATCAAAAAAATCGGGGAAAGAAAGCCGGAATATGAGTTAAAAATTCCTGAGTGGTCTCTCTGGTTAATTGGTTTGTTTTTCCTGTTTATTACTATTTTAATTAGTTGTCAGGAAATAATCAGAGCAATTAGTCTTTGATAAAATGTGTTTTTCCTGTTAATTACAATTTTTTATTATAACTGTCAAACTCAACATTTATCAAATCTTAATTATCCTTCATTAGGATTTTTCTCTTTCTCAAAACCTTTATCCTTAAGTTTTGCACCAACACTTAGAATCAAAACAACAAATGCAATTCCTACTATTAGCAAAATATCCTGACTTGAAATAAAAGAGCCGGATGGTAGTGGAATTGATTGATAAACAGTCATGAAAACCAGAAATAAAACTGCTATTGCAATTAGCATAGGCCAGGTTGGTTCTAATTCTTTTTTTCCTTTCTCTCCAACAAACAGATTTTTTAACATTAACACCACAAAAATCACAATAAAAATAATGCAGAGATAAGGAAGCCACTCATATAAAAGAGTAATGTAGGGTGGGTAAATAACTGCAAACAATGCTATTGCCAAAGCAAGTATTGCATTAACATTTTTCTGGTCTTTGAATACCTTTGAAATTGTGAGAACTCCAAAAACCAGGGCAAAAGTAAAAATAAAAGGAATTAAATAATAGAGATAACCTGAAAATGCCGACCCGGAAAAAAGGAATACCATAATTATGTTATTTTTATAGGTTTATTTTATGCCCCTGTAGTCTAGTTGGTTAAACTTTGGCGTCAGCGTACTTTCCGTTGAGGCTTTTGCACGTTTACCCGTGTAAAAGGGTCAAGGATACCGGCCTCTCGTGAACTTTTCTTTCTCGAAAGAACACTCGTTTTTCCTTGAAAAACGGTGCATGGTTTGCTTACGCAAACGAATGAATTTCAATGAAAAGAAAGAAAAATTCAAAATATCAGAGAAAGCCGGAGACCTGGGTTCAAATCCCGGCAGGGGCAGATATAATTATTAAAATACCTGCTTAAATATAATCTCTAAAGTAATATTCATTATGCCACGAAAAAAGTCTTCCAAAGTTAAAGTTGTTAGAAAAATTTCCAGAAAGAAACCCCGGAGTAAAAGTGATATTCTGGAACAGAGGATAAAACACTTTGAGGAAGAAGTTGGAACTTTAGGAGAAAAGTTTGAAAAAAGTGTGGATAGAGAAAGTGAAAAATGTGAGGATTGGTTTCACAGGACTTTTGGATTAATTGGTCCGCTGATTTCAGGCATATTCGGGTTATTAATTCTTGCTTTGTGCATTTGGTTATTAGCTTTCATGAACCTTCAGATAGGAAGCAATATATTATCTGGTATACATTTGTTTCTTTTAACAAACACAGGTTTGTTTTTCCTGATATTTCTTTTCTTCTCATACACCTCATATTTTTCCAGAGTTTACTCAAAATCATATACACCTTTTTCTCCCATTGTTACCGCGTTTAGTATCACAATAGGCTTCTGGGTGGTTGCACGTGCAATAAATATTGTGGGTCTTTATGAGAGGGCTTTCGTGTTTTCCAATATTGCTTTTCATATAGAGAAAAATCTTTTTTGGATATTCTGGTTTTTTCTTCTTCTCGGATATTTTGTTTTTTTGATTAAAATATCTTCAGGGGAATCAATAGAAAAGATGGAAAAGAATATTATGGTAAAAAAATCTTCTAAAGGTAAAGTTGGTGGTAAAGAAATCCGCAGAATATATCGTTCAGGAGAAGAAAAAATTCTTGGAGGAGTGTGCGGGGGTATTGCAGAATATTTGGGTGTTGACCCTGTAATAATTCGGCTTCTTTGGGTATTGGGCAGTCTTGCATGGGGGGCAGGGATTTTGGTGTATATAATCGCGTGGATAATAATTCCAAGAAATCCAAAGCACAAGTGGAAGGATTAAAATTAAAAATTTGATGTTGTAATTAAATCTTTGACAAAAGCGTTTAACTATTAATATAACCTTTTTTGGTTCATAGATTACGTTTACTTCTTATTTTTTACTTTATTTTTTTGCTTTTTCAATTTGTAACCACAATTTTTACAGAAATTAGCTGACGATTCATTTTCCATATCACAATTAGGACATATTATAACTTTTACCATTTCTACTGCGGGTTTTTCTTTTAGCACTTCTGTTTCAGGTTTTTCTATGACAACAGTAGTTCTACTCTTAAGAAGGGTACCAAGTATTATGAACACACCACCAACAATTATACAAGGAATTATTAATGTCAAGAAACCCAGACCCCCTAAAAGTAGACTTGATGAGTTTTTAAAAATGGCTGGTAGTATGATGAAAAATAAAAATGGAAATAATATTATTGATATCCCAATACCTTTAAATAATCCACCAAAAAATTCACTAATCATTTAATCACCTATATTTTTAACTGT
>JAUXEA010000020.1 GCA_030620695.1 Candidatus Aenigmatarchaeota archaeon
TTATATTCCCGCAAATCTTTTAAGTCGCAGGTATGCCCAAGAACTTCTTTTATACTCTTTTTATCAAAAATAAACATTGCGAGTCTTTCAACTGCCAGGCCCCAGGCAATCACAGGAACTTTTATATTATAAGGCGCCAAGGCCTCTGGTCTGAAAATCCCTGAATTTATTAATTCTACCCATCTTTTCATTTTTTCTGAGTAACCGAATGCTTCCAGGCTTGGCTCTGTGTAGGGATTATAAGCAAATTTAAATTTTATTTTTTCTATTCCGATTTTCGAATAAAACTCTTTTATGAACCCCATCAAGCTTCTCAAATTTAAATTTTCTGCTGCAATAAAACCTTCCGCATGGTGAAACTCCGGCAAATGGGTTGCATCACTAGCCTCATTTCTGAAAACTCTCCCAACACAAAAATATTTACTTGGTATCTCTATACCCTCTGCAAACTTTCTGTAAGTTACTGAGGTTGTGTGAGACCTCAAAACCAGTTTTTTTGCTATTTCAGGATTCCATTTATATCTCCATCCTCTTGAACCTGTTTTGCCTCCATTCTCATGAACTTCTTTAACTTTTTCAACCAATTCTTTTTTTGGAAGAGAACCTTTTTCTGATAAATAAAAAATATCCTGGACTTCTCTTGCAGGATGGTCCTGGGGGATAAACATGGAATCCATATCCCAGAATGCGGTTTCCACTAAAGGTCCCTGCATCTCCTTAAAACCCATCTCAACAAAAATTTCCCTGATTTTTTCTATAACCAGATTTAAAGGATGTTTTTTCCCTGGATAAATTTTTTTACCTGAAGCTTCAACATTGTATTTTTTAAATTTAACTTTTCTCCAGTAGCCTGTTTTTAGAAGTTCTGGTGTTAAGTTCAAGATTTCTTTTCCCTCAAGTTTTTTTGCTTCAATTTCCTTTTCACTGATTTTCCTGATTAGGTTTCTGGTTAATAAAATTTTTGCTTTTTCTTCATTTAATTTATTAGATTCAACATCTTTTAAATATTCTTCAATTTCATATTTTTCGTTTATTGCTTTTTCCCCTTTGTCTGTTAATTTTAAAATCCCCTTTTCTATTTTAATCCATTGATTTTTTTTAGCCCACTGTAAAGCAATATTAAAGTTTTCAGTTTTATTTACCTCCCGAAAGGAAAGTTCTTTCTCTGATAATTTTTTTATTAAATTTTTTTCCGGCAAACCCTCTCTCAAATATTTTTTCCCTTCTTCTGTTAGTTCATACATAATTTTCAGTGGGAAGGGCGTGATTTTCAAAATTTCCTTTCTTTTGCTTAAGGTTTTCTTTAGAGAAAGAAAACCTTATTTGAACACGCGACATCATGGTCTTCAGCCATGCGCTCTCCCAGATTGCCCTAAGCTTTTTTTGGCTTAAGCCTTTTTGATAAACTTAACCAATAAAAGGCTTAACTGAGCTACCTTCCCATAACTTTGTTAAGAACTTTTTTAATTCAAAAATAACCTAAAATCTCCTTTATTTCTTCAAGCAATTCTTTGTCAGTTTCCTCAGACTTTTTTAATTCCCTGTTGTCTTCCCTTGAAATAAAAGTGTACAAAGTTTCTTCTTCTTTAATCTGCCTCCCAATGGTGACTTTTGAGATAGAAACTGCTGCCTGCTCTTCCTTTTCAAGTTTTTTTGAAACTTTTCCTTCTTTCTGGATTTGCTCAACTCTCCCAATAACTTTTCCTTCTTTGTTTATTAGTTTGGTTCCTTCTTCCAAAACACCTGCTAAAACTTCCACACCAACAATTGCAGGATTACTCTGCCTAAAAACAAGTCCTCTTAATAATTTTATTTTTGCAATTTTTTTCATTTTCTCTTTTCTTTCCTCTTCTTCCTTTTCTTTTAGTTTCTTTATCCAGTCTTCAAATTCTTCAAACAATTTGTAGATAACCTTTCCTTCAATTACTTTTATTCCTTTGATGTTTGCTAAGTCTCTAAGGGGATTCTCAACATTAAAACAAATTAAGACTTTATTTTCAGGAGAGACATCTTCAAGAGCAACAATATCCTCTTTTGTTGGTGCCCCGATTTTTGCTTTTTTTATTTTTGTTTCTTTAAATAAATTTAATAGTGCTTCCAGACCCCCAAGATTTGAAGCTCTCAGAATAATCCCTTCTTTCTGCTCCTCAATTTCTGTTTTTGTTTGTTCTTTCTTTAACTCTGTTTCTATTTTCCTTTTTTCTTCTGCTGAACGAAAAACAAAAAAGTTTACTCCTGCTATTGCTTCTTCAACACCCCTACCAATAATTTTTACCCCGGATGCGGCTCTTATTTCATTAACATTAACAAACTTTTTTTCCACTCTAATATCCTGCAAAGAATTTGGTTCCAGCAAAGCCCGGACTTTTATTGAAACCGGTTTTTCAAGTTCAACAAGAATTTCATCCCCTATTTTTAAAGTCCCGTCATACAAGATTATATCTATATTGTTGCCCAATTTCTCATCTTTTTTTACTTCAAGGATAACTCCTTTTCCAAGAGAGGATAAATTTAATCTGGAAATTAAAAACTTTTGTGATAACCCGATTAAAACAGTGAATAAATTCGGGAGACCCTCTCCTGTTATTCCTGAGCAGGGAACCACTGCAACCTCTTTTGTAAAATCTTTTATTCCTGAAAAAAGTTCTGCATTAATGTTATAATTTGAAAGTTCGGCAATTAGAGTATAAAATTTTTTGTCAAATTCCTGTTTTGCCAAATCAGACTGGTTATCAAAATTTTTTATAAAATCCTTTGTTTCTGTTCTCCACCCATGTATCCTGTCAACTTTTGTTAAAGCAATAACAAAAGGTGTTTTAAATTTTTTTAGAATTTCAATGCTTTCTCTGGTTTGGGGTTTTATTCCTTCATTTATATCTATTACCAAAACTGCGAGGTCCGCAATTGCACCCCCTTTTTCTCTCATTGCAGTAAAAGCAAGATGCCCGGGGGTGTCAATAAACAAAAGCCCGGGAATTTTTATCTGGTTTTTAATTGGTGCAAGATATTCTGAGGAAATATCAAAAATAATATTTATTGGCACATTTGTTGAACCAATCTCCTGTGTAATTTTTCCTGCTTCCTTTTTTGCTACAACAGTTTTCCTTATGTAATCTAATAATGTTGTTTTCCCGTGGTCAACATGCCCTAAAACCGTAACGATTGGTTGCCTTATTTCTGTTCTTTCCATAAAATTAGTTAGAAATTCTTAATTTTAGGTTGGAGTTTGTTTGATAGTTGTTAGTTGCAATTTGAAACCACCTAAATGACAAACCTTTTAAATATATAAAAAATCTCTTTAAATTATATGAAACATATAAAAAATCAAAAATGGATTTTTGGTGATAGTTACAAAAAAAAAGTCTTACTAGAAAATCTTGAAGAAAAAATTAATCTAATAGAAGATGTTATAGTCAAGCCTCACGGAATAATTCCAGTTCACAAACATGATTTTACTGACGAGATTTTTTATATTACTGAGAATTCTGCAATTATGATTGTTAATGGAAAAGAGTTTAAAGTTCATCTAAACGATATGGTTTACGTTGATAGAAACGAAGAACATGGTTTTAGAAATGAGTCAGATAAGGAATTTAAGATGATTGTTTTTAAGATTAATTTTCAAAAAGGAGATTCTTTATTGAGGTAACTGAAGATTTTCAAATTATCCCAAACAACTCTTCACCAACCCATAAAACAAGGGTGATGGATTTAATGGATTTGATTTAAATTCAGGGTGTGCCTGGGTTGCAACAAAGAATTTGTGTTTGGGTAATTCAATAAATTCCATTAATTTTGTCCCGTCTTTTCTTAAGTGATAACCTGAAAATATTGCTCCTTTTTCTTCCAAAGTATTTATGAATTTTGGATTCATTTCATACCTGTGCCTGTGTCTTTCAAATATTTTGTTGTCTTTGATTAAATCAAAGTTTTTATATAATTCATAGATTTTTGTTCCCTGTTTTAAAATTGCTGGATAAGCACCAAGTCTCATTGTTGCCCCGTATCTGCTGTTTTCCAATACCTGTTTTTGCTCAGGCAGAACATCTATAACAGGATTTTTTGTATTCTTATTTATTTCTGTTGAGTTTGCCTCCAGACCACAAATATTTCTTGCAAATTCCACAACCGCAAGTTGCATTCCAAAACACAAACCCAGAAAAGGAATATTATTTTCTCTTGCATATTTTATTGCATTAATAATTCCTTCAATGCCCCGGCTTCCAAACCCGCCCGGGACAATTATTGCATCATACTGGCTCAAAGTTTTTACTGAATTTAAATCATTTTCAAACTGCTTTGAATTTACCCATGTTAAATCCGGATTAACATTATTTGCCCAGCATGCGTGTTTTATTGCTTCTATCACAGAAATATATGAATCAGACAAAACAAAATCCCCTGTTGCAAAATATTTTCCTACTACCGCAATTTTGATTTGATTTTTTATTGATTTGATTTTTTCAACAAGTTCCCTCCATTCTTTTAGATTTGTCTTTCTTGGGGTTAAATTAACTTTCTTGAGGATTTTATTAGCTAAATCTTCTTTTTCAAAATTAAGTGGCACCTCATAAATAGAATCCACATCAGGAGCAGAAATAATATTTTCAATTGGAACATTGCAGAATATTGATAATTTTTCCTTTCGCTTTTCATCCAAATGTTTTTCTGCTCTTGCAAGTACAAAATCTGCCTGAATGCCTGCTGAGTTTAAAGAACGTGCAGCATATTGTGTGGGTTTTGTTTTCATCTCCCCGACTGTTTTTGGAATCGGGATATAACTTACCAAAATAAAAACCACACTTCCGGGTGATTCCAAATGCATCATTCTTGCTGCTTCCAAAAACAATAAATTCTGGTATTCGCCAACTGTGCCCCCTATTTCAATAATTGTTATTTCCGAGTTATTTTTAACAGATGCTTCTTTTATTCTCCTTATAATTTCATTTGGAATATCAGGAACAACTTCCACATCTTCACCTCCATATTCCAGATTTCTTTCTTTTTCAATAACTGTTTTATAAATTTGCCCTGTTGTAATATAATTGTCTCTTGTGGAAGCAATACCCGTAAATCTTTCATAATTCCCCAGGTCCTGGTCTGCTTCAATTCCGTCTTCGCCAACAAATACTTCCCCGTGTTCGGTTGGCCTTATTGTTCCTGCATCAACATTTACATACATATCACACTTGACCATACAAACAGAATAACCCTTGCTTTGCAGGGTTTTGCCAATAGAAGCGGTAGTAATACCTTTTCCAACAGAAGACATTACACCCCCGATAACAAAAATATACTTTGTTTTTTCACTCATTATTTTACTAATTTTGGTTTATAAAATACCTCGAATTATAACACTGTTATAATGTATATATTTATAGTTATAGAAAATCCTATAATTATCCACTTATAACTATCAGACCGATTATAACACTGTTATAATTACACAATTTCACATAAACCTTTTTCTTTTAAAATCCCTGCAAATTCTTGTTCTAATTCTATCTCCTCTCCTTTTTTAAAACAACAAATTTCAAAACCCGGGGATATAATTTCAGGCACATCTTTTAGAAAAATCACTTTTGTTTTATCTGATTTTGCTTCTGTTTTGTTTATATCTGTCTGTTCTGTACCCCTCTCTGCATTTATTTCCTGTTTGGTTGCAAAAACTTCCTCTAAACGCTCTTTTTCTATATTTGTTCCTTTTCTGGTTTCTGTGTTAGTTCTTAATTGATTTTCTACATCTGATTTTCCTGTAATTTTATTGTTATTTTCTATTTGGGTTTCCATATTCCTTTCTTCTCTGGTTTCATTGTTAATTGTTGTGTGATTCTCTGGGTCTATTTCTCCTTTTGTTTCAGTGATAGTTTTTTGTTGATTTTCTATATTTTGTTCTCCTTTTATTTCATTATTTTCTGATTGGTTTTCCATATTCTCCTGTTTAGTGGTTTCTGTTTGCTCAAGAATTCTTTTTTTAAAGTTCTCGTAAAAATTTCTCAAAACTAAACTCATACTTAAATAAAATTCTTCTTCATCTTTTTCCAGGTTTTCCGGGATTCTGTTTGTTTTGTATAAATGAAAGCAAAGCTCCAAAATTTTTTTCTGTCTTCTCGCAAAAATGTTCTCAATTAGATTTCCCGCGGAAACTTCTTCTATTGTTCCTTTTTTTGATTTTAAATATTCTTTCGCATTCTCAAAAAAATTTTCAGGGAGTTCCTGCAATTTTTCCTGTTTTTCATTCAAACTTATTTCCCTTATCAGCTCAAAAGTAAGTAACATTATGTTTCATACAAATCTGAAAAAAATGTTTTTAAAATATCAAATGGTTTTTTTGCAATTGCTAATCTAACTTCCCTTGTTCTTCCGTATCTGCCTTTTGAAATAACTTTTGTTGAAATTAAACCAAGCATATCCAATTCTGATATTAAATCAGATATTCTTCGGTTAGTCAGCATTCTGAACCCATTCCTTTTGCATAAAGAAGAATAAATCTCATATATGTCTCCTGTCAAAATCTGCTCCCCTCCTTTTTCAAATAATTTTAATATAGAATAAAAAACCATTTGTGAGTGTTTTGGTTGTGTTTTTGAAAGTTCAACAATTCTGTCAAGTTCAAGTTTCTGCTCTGCGGTTTCAACATGTTTTTGTGTAATTTCTAAATCATTATTTCTCTCTGCAAGTTCTGCTGCTACTCTTAATAAATCCAGTGCTCTTCTTGCATCTCCTTGTTCCTGGGCAGCAATAGCAGCACATTTGCTGATAACACCTTCAGAGCAGATTCCTTCTTTTAATGCTTTGTTTGCCCTATCTAATAAAATATTTTTTAATTCTAATGCATTATATGGTGGAAATATTATTTCTTCTTCTGAAAGAGAACTTTTTACTCTTGGGTCTAAATTTTCTGTGAAAGAAATGTTATTTGAGATTCCTATTATTGAAATTTTTGAATTTTGTAGTTCTGTATTGATTCTTGTTAAATTATATAATATCTCATCTCCAATTTTGGTGACAAGTGCATCAAGTTCATCAAGAGCCAATAAAATAATTTGATGTCTTTTATCCAAAAGTTCAAATAATTTTGTATATAATGCTTCTGTGGGGAGTCCTGTATCCGGGACCGGAAAATTTAGTTCTCTCAAAATTGTAGCAAGCATCCTATACTCAGTGTCCGAAACCCTTCTTAATTTACAGTTTATATAAATTGATTTTATGTTTGTGTTGTTTGCTACAAGTAATTCCTTAAACACATATTTTATAACCACAGATTTTCCTGTGCCTGTTGTTCCATAAACAAATAAATTTGATGGTTGTTCCAGTTTTAAAGAAGGGGCTAAAATTTTTGCAATTTTGGATATTTGCTCGTCCCTGTGATAAATTTCCGGTGGAATATAATTGTGGGTTAAAATATGTTTATCTGTAAAAAAACTTTGTTTATCCATATATTCTGAAAAATAATTTCTAAGTTTTTCTTGCATACCTATATTTCTTTTGGAACTATATATAGATTTCTGTTATTGATTGTCTTTTAAAGAATATATATTTT
>JAUXEA010000039.1 GCA_030620695.1 Candidatus Aenigmatarchaeota archaeon
CCGGGATATTTTTTTTCCAAATCATATAAATATTTTCTTATTGTTTTTCTCACAGATTCTTTTCCATAGGGACAGAGTTTTTTTGGATAATAAGGCAAATTCAGGGCATCGCAATACGCAAAAATTTCTATTTCAGGAATTTCTCTTAATGGTTTTATTCTTGGGATAAATTTTTTTATTCTTTTGTTTTCTATTTTTGGGCCCAGTCTCAAAAATTTATCAATATTTCCAAAAACAAAATTCAGCAAAACAGACTCTGCCTCATCATTTAGGTTAAATCCAAAACCGATTTTTGTTGCCTTATCTTCTCTTGCCTTTTTGTTTAATAAACCTCTCCTCAAAACCCCGCAATAGGTGCACGCATTTAGCCTTTTGTTTAATTTTAAAATCTCCGGCAATTTTTTTCCAAACTCTTCTTTGAAAGAATAAATTTTTAATTGAATTTTTAATAATTTGCAGGTTTCTTTTGCCTTTTTAATTGTCTTTTTTCTGTATTCACCAATACCTTCATCTACTGCTATTGCAAAAATCTCACAGTCTTTTCTTTTTTTAATTATTTCATTCAGAATATACAAACATGCAACAGAATCTTTTCCCCCTGAAATTGCCACACAGATTTTATCCCCTCTTTTTATTAAATTATTCTGTCTAATATCTCTTTTCACCTTTTTTTCTATTGACCTCACAAAACATTTTTTGCAGAGTTCTGTTCCCTCATATTTTCTTTTAAAGTAAGTCTTCCCGCCGCAATTACAGACCATAATTATTTGAGTTATTAAACAGATTATGCCCTTGAAGGATGTCGCTCAGAATATTACACAAAAAGAAACAAACATTAAAAATTTATGATAAATTTAAAAACTGCTCCAGATAGGGCAGCTCTTCTTTAATAACTCTTTTTGAGCAATGCATTTTTTCCTGCAATTTCAGGATTTTTTCTTCCTTTTCTTTTTTCTTTGATTTCATTACCCCCATCTTCGAAATATATGTTGGGAACCCATAAGGTACATATTTATAATAAGTTTCCCTTTTTGATAGTGCAATTCCAATGGAAAGGAAATTAATATAATAACGAAGCAAAACCCAGTCCTGCCTCCTCATTATTCTTCTCCTGAAAATATCTGCAAGACTTAGAAAATCAATTGCCTTTTTTAAATCATCATTTTTGTATTCTCTTGTAACATTCTCTTCTATCCACCAGAAAAAATCCTCAGGGCTCCTGTCCAGATTATTCATAACATCTTTTGCAACATCTATCTTTTTTGTTTTCAGAATTATTTTAACAGAATTGAAAATGTTTTCTTCAAAATCTCTCGGGGAAAGTAAGTCAGAAGATAATAATTCACCGTCTAAAACCAAACTCTCCGTGTCAAGCAGGGCGCTCCTTATATCACCATTGCATCTCTGTGCAATATTTTTCAGAACAGCTTCTTCAAAAACTATTTTCTCCTGCTGGCAGATTTCCCTCAAATATTTTGCAATTGAAAGATAATTTATCTTGGTGAAAGGAATTAACTTGCAATAACTTCTTAAACTTCTCAACTTTGTGTTATAAGCATCATTTGCGGTCATCACAATTGGATTTTTGCTCTCTTTGAAAATTTTAATTAATTCAGTAGTTGCCCCCCTGTCCTGTACAGATAAGCCGTCAATTTCATCAATCAAAATAAGTCTTTTCTTTCCAAATATTGAATATTGCTTTGATATCTCAAGGACTTTTTTTAAACTCTCAACATCCCTATAATCAGAAGCATTTATTTCATAAATTTCAAGATTCAGTTTTTTTGCAAGAAGATAACAGGAAAGTGTTTTTCCAATTCCCGGATTACCATAGAGAAGCAGGGGCTTTTTACCAAAGTTTTTTAAAATTTCCTCTATCGCTTTCTTGTTACCAATCATTTCTTCCAGTTTTTCAGGCTTGTATTTTTCAAGGAGGTTCATAATTAGTATACAAAACAAATTATTTTGGCTTAAATCTTCCTGCTTTTTAAAGGTTGTCGAGCCCTTTTTCCGTTAACGTGAGCCTTTAAGAAAGGCTCAAGCGAAAAAGAAGGATTAGGTGAAGACAGCCTAAATGATAAAACTTTTTGAAGTTTTATTATGAAATACCGTTTTATAGAAGATTTAACTTCTGATGTTTTATTTGAGTCTTACGGCTCAACTTTGGAGGAATTATTTGAAAATTCTGCAGAAGCTCTGTTTTCTGTTGTCTGCGAAATTGACAAAATTGAATCAAAAGAAAAAATAGAGTTTGAATTTCAGGGCAAAACTATGGAAGACACTCTTTACAATTTTTTATCTAATTTGCTTGCAGAGAGTGAAATAGCCGAACTTTTTTTGTGCAACTTTAAAGTTGAAGTTGAAGAAACAAAAGAAGGATTTAAAGGGAAAGTTGTCGCAAGTGGAGAAAAAATAACTCCTGAAAAGGGAGGGACAGTTGTGAAAGGAATTACAAACTATAAATTCAAAGTTGAGAAAAACGAAACTTATAAGGCCACAGTAGTTTGTGATATTTAAGCCTTTTATTGGATAAGTCCGTCAAAAAGGCTTAAGCCAAAAACTTTATTTTGACCACTGGCACTTATTTTCAACACACCTGCATTTTAAATTATATTTTTTTGCATTATAGCAATCTCTAAATTCGCAGGTTGTAATAACTGGTTCTTCATTCTTGGATTGGCAAACTTGCCCTGAACATCCTCCTGCACTACATTCTGAATCAGAAGAACAACTTCCGTAAGTGGAAAAACCACAAAAGTCCTCTAAAGAATTGTTTTCAATATCTGTTTTATTATTCAAATGGTTTTCATCAATCTCTTTTATACACCCGCTAATCAACACAATTCCTATAATCAGAATCCCTGCTAAAATTATTTTTATGTTTTTTATCATAAATTAAACAAACTAAAATAAATTACTGCTCCATCAAATCTTTCGCATCCTTCTTCCTGTTTTCTTTTTTCTCCAGGTAAGAGATACATTCTTCTTCAAGACTTTTATTTGTTTCAATGTCCCCGACAATTTTTTCCCTGATTTTTACAAACAAGGGAAATGAACTTGCCTCTCCTACCAAGACAGCCTCCCCAACTTCAAGACTTGTTATTGATTTTAATAATTCACTTGTCAGCCCTTCAGAACTCTCCCCGATATGTTTCAGGTCATAAGGATTTGTTATTCTCAGGTACATGTGGGTATTACACTGAGATAGACTTGTTGTGGATAAATGAACAGGTCTCTGGGAAATTAAACAAAGTAAACCATTAAATTTTCTTCCCTCTCTTGCAATTTTTTCCACAATTCCTTTTGAGAAGTTTTTCTTGGAACTTCTCTCAGGAGCAAAATTGTGCGCTTCCTCAATAAAGGCAATGAAAGGTGGAATTTTTCTTTTCACTCTTTTATTGAACAACTCCCTTAAAAAATATGCAACAATCATCTGCTTTTTCTTTTCACTTGTTATTTCAGAAATATCAAGAATAGAGGCTTGTCCTGGAATAATTAAAGAATCTATTGAAGGAGTATCATAATAACCAAACAATCTCACAGAGTTTAAAGAATAGAGATTTGAAAGTAAAACATCTTTGGTTGCCTGTTTTATATTTTCACTTTCTTCAATTTTCTGCATTATCTCTTTAATCCCAAAAACATCCTCGCTCTTTTTCAGTTCCCCAACAATTTTTATTAAATCCCTTTCCTGTACAAAACTCAGGTTCGGGAGAAATAAGTTGTAATAATAATTTGGTAAATGCGGGAGACCAATTCTAATATCCTTCCCTTTAATTAAACTTGCATTCTGGGAAAAATTTTCATCATAAGCAAAACTTGAATATTCCCCGTGAGGGTCAATTATGAGGACGCCTGCTTTTCCCTGGGTATCTTTTCTGTTTAATAATTCTTCAATCAAAACAGCAGTTGCATAACTTTTTCCAGCCCCAGATAGGGCAAGAATTGCAATGTGCTTCTGGAATAATCTGTTTAAGTTTAACTTTACTTCCAAATTGTGACCGCTCAGATTACCAATTTTTAAACCTTGTTTATCAAATTTGAAGAGTTTTTCCAGGTTTTTATCTTCTGCGATTTTGACTATTTCCCCTGGGGAAACAGGATAATTAGCTTTTCTGACAGCTCCATCCAGAATTCCCAAGCAATATATTTTACACAACAGGAATTCCCACTTGTCTGTTGGAAAATGCAAATTAATCGCAGTTTCATAATTTGAAATTGTTTCTGGCTGCATAAAGTAGCGGTTTGTTTTTATGATTTCCTCAATTCTCCCGACAAGTAATCCTTCCTTTGTCTTTGTCTGAACAAACAAGCCCCTTTTTACCTCGCTCTCCTTTGTTGCAACAAAATAAAAAATCTGTGTATTCGGTGTTTCATCTTCGCAGCCAACTGTGCCAAGTTCCATATTTTAAGAACAAATGAATTAATCCTATTCTGAAAGTGCATGATAATAACTTTTAAAATTTTGAGACAATTTTATCAGATGCCCTAAAGTGTGTTCTAGATGTTTACCTTTTTCATAATTCCAATTCTCATTTCCTGCACTAAGGGGGTCTGATGGGTCAGGCGGTCCGCTAAATCTATCATTTTCATCAAATAAAGCTTCTACATTATAAAAAATTCTTCCATCTTTAGTCATTAAAAACCTTGGTCTGACTATTGAAAAAGTTTCACGTAAAGATGTTTCTCCAATTTCTAATTCTTCTTGTCCATTCCTTTTTATTATCTTTGGCCTATGACTTTCTCCAATCTCTCTGTAAGACTCGTAATTTAGTTTTTTGATGATAACCTTTGTTTCTTTTGGAATAATCTGTTTCAGCTTTCCTTCAGAATATTTCATAACCAAATCCAAGTTATATCCATCTATTAATTTTTCATCGTAGAATAAAATTCTTGTTGTATTTTTAGGAATAGAATAAATCTCACCTCTAAACCAATTGAAATCTCTAGACCACCAGGGATAATCGTTACCATAAGGACCCTCTTCAATTATCACTTTAACAGGATTTTTTTCAGTAGAAGCTCTCATGTTTCTCAAATATGCTCTTGGTCTTTCTCCTGTAAACCTTTTTAAATCTTCTGGGTTCCATTCTATACCCAAACTTTTAATGATATTGGATTCCATAATTTAAGAACAAATGAATTAGCAGGAAAAAGAAAGATATTAATTATTAATAAAGGTAGGGAAGTAGATAAAAAAATTTAAAAGTTAAACTTATGAAATACCTGATTGTTGGAGATTTTCATATTCCAGCAAGAGCAGAAAAAATTTCGGAGCAGATTATTGAGATTGGTAAAAGAGTTAACGGAATAATCTGTACAGGAG
>JAUXEA010000104.1 GCA_030620695.1 Candidatus Aenigmatarchaeota archaeon
TAAAGAATGCGAATGTCGCTAGATGTAGTGAAAAATCAATTTCCTACAGTAAAGAATTTAAGCAGAAAGCTATAGGGCAATATCAAAAAGGCGGACATAGTCCTAGGATGATATTTAAAGAGGCTGGTTTTGATTTAAGCAAACTTCAAAAAGAAATAAAAGGTTTGGAAATGGAAAATAAAAAACTTAGTGAAATAATAGAAAAACAGAAGAAAGAACTGGATGGAGTTAGCAAAGAAAGAGAAAAAGTCAGTTTAAAATATAGTGGTGTGGGGAAAGAGGTTGAAGAAAAAGAAACTGGTCTGAAGAAACTCAGGGAGAAAAGAAGAAAGATTTATGAGAGGAAATTAAGATTGCAGGGTGATTTGTCAAATGAGAAAATAAAATTGGCGAGAATTGAAGTGGAAATTAAAAATTATCAGGATGAACTGGGAGAACTTGAAATATTTGATGAAACTGAGCAGGGAACTATCCCGGAGATGAAAGAATTTGTTATCAGATATACAAGAGAAATTGGCAAGTTGGGACCAATGAATATGAAAGCTGTTGAAGATTTTGAATTGTACAGAAGTGAGTATGAGGACCTGAAAGAAAAAGTTGAAAAAATTGTTGAAGAAAAATACGCGATTCTGAAAGTTATTACTGAAATAGAAGAGAGAAGAAAAGGAACATTTACAAAATTATTTAATTTAATAAATAAGGAGTTTAGAGAGATTTACAACAAGTTTACAGAAGGGGAAGGATATATTTCTTTGGAAGAAGTTGAAAATGTGTATTCAGGATTATTAATCAAAGCAAGACCAAGAGGCAAGAGACTGCTTGGAATAGATTCATTGTCAGGAGGAGAAAAAACAGTAACTGCTATTGCATTTTTACTTGCAATCCAGAGATGCAAGCCGGCCTGTTTTTGCCTGCTTGATGAAATTGATGCAACACTTGATAAAGACAACACAAAGAAAGTTATTGAAGTTGTAAAAGAATTTTCATCCGGGCAGCAGTTTATTATTATCACACACAATGAGTTAACAATATCTTACAGCAACCAGGTTTACGGGGTTATTTCTGAAAACGGGGGTTCATCCATTGTTGGGGTTAAGTTGAATAAGAAATAAGGAAGTTTCATCTATTGTTGGAGTTAAGTTGAATAAGAAAATTTGATAAACTTTGAAATTTCGGTGTTTAGAGAGAGTTTTGGTGCAAAATATCCTTTTTCTATATTCTACAAAATATATATTTTATAACCGAAAAGTATAAATACTTTAAAT
>JAUXEA010000083.1 GCA_030620695.1 Candidatus Aenigmatarchaeota archaeon
AGAAGAAACAGGAGCAAAAGAAGAATCTGAAGAAGTAGAAACAGAAGAAAAGGCTGAAGAAGTAGAAACAGAAGAAAAGGCTGAAGAAGTTGAAACAGAAGAAAAGGCTGAAGAAGTAGAAGAAACAGAAAAAATATAGAAAATATAGTTTTATTTTGATTTTTTAATGATTTTAACTTAAATATCTTATATATATTTTTTTATTATATTATGGTGTTTGATAGAATACTGGGTAGAAGAGGAAGAGAGATAGAAGAAGAGGAAGAATATATTGATTTTAACAAAATAATAGAAGAGCCAAAGACTAAATCCGGAAAGATACAAATAAAAATTGAAAAACTGCTTGAATACAAGAATACAGAGAAAATACAGAAGTTAGTAAGAGAAGGAAATGTTATTCTTGCTGATACAAATGAATTAAAAAATAAGGATGTGGAAGAATTAAAAAGAGCAATTGAGAGAATCAGGAAAACAGTGATTGCAATAGATGGAGATATTGTGATGGGTCCATCATCTATGTTGATTATTTGTCCAAATTCTGTGCTGGTTTCAAGAGTAAAAGAATGACATATACTTGTGCGAAGTGCAGAGAAAAAATAGAAAAGATTGAAGAGAGTGTAATTTGCCCCCACTGTGGATATAGAATTTTAATGAGAGATAGAATACAAAAAATTAAAAAAGTTCTTGCACGGTAGTTTCTTACTATAAAAAATCTATCCCAATTGCTGTGAGGTCATTATGTTGTTTGAATCAATTTTAGAAGCAAGTTTACCACCTGTTTCTCCTTTTTTGTTTATGAACTTAACTAAACTTGTCGCACCGTCGAAAACCACAAATAAATCTTCTTTAATTAGCAGTTCGTCTTCATTTAATTTTACAGAACCTTTGTTGTATATTTTTTGAATTAACATAATATTAATAAAACCTTAGCAAGTATGAATTTCTACAATATTCCCTTCTTTTAGTTTGTATTTCAATCCCACTTTCTTATTAAACTTTGTGTTATCTGAAATTCTTGCAAATTTGAAGTTATCTACCAGATCTTTATGTATCTCCAGAGCAAGGTTTCTTACAGTTGCGCCTTCTTTTAAAACAACAGGAATTTTCTCAATTTTATTGTTTGTTTTTGTGTAAACTCTTATTAAATTCAGTTTACTCCATATAACTTTTTTCAGTTCTTTTATACCTTCTCCTGTTTTTATGGAAATTTTTAGATCTGTTTCCAGATGATTGCGCAAATCCCTTTTTGACAAAATAAAAATCGTTTTTGATAAAACTTTTTTCCTGTTTAGTAATTTACCCAACTTTTCTCTCTCTTTTATATTTGTGTGAAGTCCCAATATTAAATCACAGGTGTTTAACAAAGAAAGGTGAATATTCTCAAAAGTTGCAGGCAGTTCTATTAACTGCAGTTTTGCACCACTATAATCAAAAATTGCAACTTCTGGTTTTGTTGTTATATATCTTTTTTCATTTATTTCTATTTCTTTTCCAGTCAGTTCTTTTAGCAGAGAACTTTTCCCTGAATTTGTCTCTCCAATAATACAAATCTGTGCATCTCCTGTTTTTTCAATTCCAAAGCCTTTTGGACCTTTTCTTTTTCCTTCCTGGGATTTTAATTTTGACAGTTTTCTTTTTAACTGGGAAAGTATATTTTCAGTTCCTTTATGTTTTGGGAGCTCTCTAATCATTTCCTCCAAACATGCAATTTTCTCTTCTTTGGTTTCTGCATTTAAATATCGCTCCTCAGCAAGATAATATAAGGGACTTGCGTTTATTGGCATAAATAAAACTTCAAAAAGCA
>JAUXEA010000109.1 GCA_030620695.1 Candidatus Aenigmatarchaeota archaeon
GAAGGGAGAATAATTTATTATCTCTCTGACTTAAATTTCCAGATTTTGAAGGATATGGAAAAAGCAGTGGACAAATATGTTTACTGTGTTAGTGGAATCAGACCAGAAAACTGAGAACTTGTCCTTTTCAACAGTCTGTGTTCCTGCCAGAACACAGAACTATCATCTTTTGGTTTGCCACAAAAAAGCACAAATATTCATTTAGGGAGTTCCACGAAATATATACATCGCTCCCTGTTTGGAAAGTGTGGATTTTGAAAATGAGAGTAACTTACACAAAATGGGGAAAAGATAGAAAAATAACAGGAGGAGCATTTATAAGACCCAGAAAAAAGACAAAAATCACAAAAAACATAGACAGGAAAGAAACAAAAAAAGGTGGAAAATGAAAAGAATATTTGAAGCAGGGAATAATAAAAATCACCGAGTTAATGAAGGGATAGTTAATAGTCCTGAAGACTCATTATTTGAAAAGAGTGAGAGAGGATGAGAGAAATTTTTAAATGTAAAAATTGTGGTGGTGAAGTAAAATATACAAAACCTTTTGGATGGGGACATATAATTGCAACAGGGTGTATCAAGCCAGCTGTTAACATTGAAGATTGGAAATTATATTTAAAACAAAAAGGGGTAAAAGAAAAATGATAGAAAATTCCGTATTTGAATTTTTAAAAGATATGAGTTTTATAGATACAAATAAACTCAGGAAATATTTTGATGCTTGGTCTAAAGCTGATGAATGGACAACTTTAAATGGGGTGAAGAAAAGAAGATGAGTGAAGAAATTAAAGTTGGAGACTGGGTTCTGCCAATAATAGGTTCTGGTATTAAGATGAAAGGGGGGGCAAGTGAAGTAAAAGAAATAAATGGAGAACTGGTTAAAATTATTAGAGTGTCAAAAAATAATACTACTTGGATTCAGGAAATACATTTGGATTTTTTAAGAAAAGTTAATAGAGGATGAGAGAAGAAAACAGACCAGTAGATTTAGAAAAAATAAAAGAGGAGGCGAATAAAGAAAATAAGGAAAGAGAAAAATTAAGTTGGGATGATATGATTTTAAAGTTTTTTCCTGATGAGTTAGACCAAGCGAATGTTCATACAATAGTAAATAAAGCAATAAAAGAATTAAGAGAAGAACCAATTCAGGAAGTTTTGA
>JAUXEA010000036.1 GCA_030620695.1 Candidatus Aenigmatarchaeota archaeon
TTATACTATAAATAGCCATATCAATGCTACTGCAGGAAACAGAAATTCAACAACTTTGAGAACAATAATTTTGGATACAACCCCCCCAACAATAAACATAACCTATCCTGAAACTACAACCTATTATATTCTCACAAAACCAGCAACAATAAATTACACAATAGATGATACTGCCGATACTTGCTGGTTTAACATTAACGGAACTAACACAACTTTCACTTGCGGGAATAATTCTGCAAATATTACAGACCATATTTCTTCAGGGAGCAATACTTTAACCTTGTATGCTAATGATTCTTTGGGGAATATTGGAAATGATAATGTAACTTTTATTTATAATGATACTGTAGTTTCATTTTCATCTCCTCAGCCTATTTTGGATGAACAATTCACTTCCACAACAATTTCAGTAACTATCGGGGCAACAACAGATACCACTGGTAATTGCAGATATTCTGCTTCATCTGGAAGTGCTTTTGCGGATATGACAAATTTCACCAACACAAACTCAACAAACCATTCTTCAGCAATAAGCGTGAGTTTTGGAAATAATTACAATTATTATGTTAAGTGCAACAATTCTTTGGGGAATATAAATCCATCGGATTATCACCTTTATTTTGCGGTAAAAAGTTCTGAAAGTGTGGGAGGAAGTGAAGGAACTGGAGATGTAATAGTTTGCGGAGATGGAATCTGCGATGGAGATGAAAATGTTAGTAATTGTCCTGAAGATTGTGCGATTTGCGGGGATGGAATCTGCTCTGTTGGAGAGAACCTGACAAATTGTCCTGAAGACTGCAAGGAACTGATATTTAATATTACCCAACCAGTTTTTAATCTCTCGGACATTTTTGACGGGATTCTGATTTATCCTGATATTCCCGATATGCTGGGGCAGTTTCAGTTGTATTTGCAGTCTGAAATTGGGGAGACTCCAACAACTCATGTAAAAATATTCGGATGGTATGTATTGGTGGTTATTCTTATTCTTTCATTTGCAGTCTGGTATCTATTGGGAGTTTATAAAGAGATAAGAGTTAATAAATATGTTAAAAAAGAATAATTATGGGAAAATATAGTTTGGGGAGTGATAAGTTCAATGCCACAAAAGATATTTTTTATATCTTTTGTTTTGTGACTCTTGTTGTTTTATCCTGGATTTTAGTTAATGCCAATTTAACTTTTGCTGTTATTTTCGGAACTTTTATGCTTTCTTTTTTTGTTGGAGATTTGTATGATTACGCAATGGGGAGGAGAACTGCAATAAGCACAGTAACAGAAGAACCCGCAAAATTGAGACCTATGGATTTTTTAAGAAAGATTTCACCTCTCCAGTTGTTTTTATTCACAATTATCTGCTGTTCTGCTGTATTTTTCAGTTCAGTTTCGCAGGGAGTATCTTTAATTGCAGCCCCAACTTTTCAGGTTGCAGAGTTTACCCAAACTCCTTTGTTTGGTGTTTTCCTCACAACAATTGTATCAGTCCCCGAAACACTTTTTTTCTTCTGCCTCCTTTTCCCCAGCATATTTGTCTTGATTTACAAAAAAACAGGAGACCCGATAATTAGTTTAGTTATTTCAGTTTTACTTGCTTCTGGAACATTTTCATTTTTTCATTTCACAGCGTATGGCACGAGCAACATAACTGGGAGTATGGCAACATTTATGTTTGGGATTTTTAATTGCACGTGGATTTATGCCTTTCGGAGTTCTTATTCACTAATCGCAATTCATGCTGTCAACAATTTTGTTGTAACCTTTTTCGGTTTAGTGGTTATTGGAGCACTTGTTTGAAATATCCCTAAAAATCAAAAAAAAGGTCTATATATACTTAAAATACATATATATTTAAGCCTAACGGCTCTGTGTTTTTTACGAGTTAGGTAAAGGGGATGCCAATCCTATTCAACTAAATCATAAACTTCTGGAACTTATATCTTCAAGAGTTTTAATTCTTTGCACAAAGTTCTCATAATATACTTGTTTTTATGTTATAAAAGAAAATTATTATATTTATTTTATGGAGTCCTAAACACTGTAAAGGTTGGAGTCCGTGAAAGTCGGTATAAATAATACAGTTAGCCAACCCTTAAAATAGGGACTTCATATTTTTTTATAATTAAACTTTTTAGCTCATATCTCAAAGCTATTAGTTTTTATCATATAACTTTATAATTTATAGTTCTCTTGAGGCTTCTCTAAACTTTTTTCTTAAATAATATCCATCTACTTCAACAGTTTCCATTTTATCTCTTATTGCTAATTCTTTAGCCCTTTTTAATACATTTTTACCCAATCTATTTAAAAAACTGTTTTGCTGTTTTTTATTCATAATATAATACCTTTTTAACATATATAAGGAAAATTATCTCCCAAAATTTCTTTTTTGTTTAGAAAACCATTGATAAATTTTCCGCACATCTTTTTCAGTTAATTCTCCCCAAAGTTTATCTTCGTAATATCTCTCGGCATATCCTGACTGCCAGATTAAAAAATCAGAATCTCTCTGGAATCCTCCAGTCCGAACAAGCAAATCAACATCATTTTTGACCCAAAGATTGTTTTGCAAAGACTCAACAGAACAATTTTTGCATTTATGAACTGCCTGAACAATCTCATCTTTTGCACTATAATTAAGCAGGAGATTTAATGATTTACCCCCTGCCGAAAGAGTCTTTTTTTCTATGTTTAAAAGAGCATCTTTCAGGGGTTTTTTGAATTCTTCCAAATTGCCTATAAACTTAATCCTAACATTTTCCTTCTGCTTTTTCTTCAGAAAGTTGTTCGCATTTTTCAGAAACAATGAATGAAGCAAATTAATTTCAAATTTATTCCGCTTCCAGTTCTCTTTTGAGAACCCGAAAAACGAAATCTCTTTCACCCCCAAATTAAAAAAATATTTTGAAACATTAAAAACCTGTTCAATTCCTTTTTGATAAGATTTTATCATAGAAATTTTATATTTTTTTGAGAACCGTCTGTTCCCGTCAGGAATAATTGCTATATTAGTTAATCCCATAATCAAGTATATTCATCTATTTCATAAGCAAGACCAATTTTTCTTTTTCTCTTTTTTGTATATTTTATTATTTTGTTATCAAGCAACATATTCCAAAAAAAAGCAGAACTAAGCCAAGTAACAAATCCTATCAATAAATAATAAGAATTTTTAGTAAAATAAGCCATAAGAAAAGATAATAAGAAACCGCCAAAAACAGTAAACCACTGTATTGAAGTTGCCTTATTTGTATCAATTTTTCTTACCATAAATATAAAATAAAAAATAAAATAAACTCTCCTATTTCCATTTTTGCCTTTCTCTGCTCAAAATTAAATTTTTAGTTTCTTTATTGCTACTTTCGCTCCTGACAAACCCAGATAAACTATTGCCAATAACATAACCATCCCTGCTAAGGTGGTTTCATAGGCTAAAGTTAACTGTGGAACAAAAACACGGATTATTGAAGCGACAGCCATCACTATCAGAATATTCACCAAATCCTGAGGGATATTCTCTTTTCCCTTATGTATTTTCAAAGCAAACATTAAGAACATTGCTGCAAATCCTAATTGAATTGCCATTGCAAATCCAATTGCTCCTGTCAATGCTGTTAATATCGGTGAAACCAATAATGCCATAATCCCTGCAATTATTAATGCAAAGACTGCTCCCACTACACATTCTTTGAGCATTTTACTTTCGTTAAAACTTACTTTCATTAATATATACATTTTTAGGTTATTTAAGGAAAATTTCTAATGTTTTTTCATATAAGACTTTTATTCTATCCTCTAATTACTTTATATTTATAAACTTCTTTCGCATTAAGACCAGTCCATAATTTCCCAGTAAGTGCAAATTTTCCTTCTTTATTAGCTCTATACTTTGACCAACTCATTTCTCCCTTATAAGGTTTTAATATTTGTGAAGGATAATCACTCCCTTTATGTTTTGGAATTAACTTAACTACATAACCTTTAATTCTTGGCATAATATATCTACTTTTTAACATATAAAAGGAAAATTATTGTTATATTAAAAGAATTTATCATATATATTTATAGTCTTACGACAGAAGTATTTTTTTCAAAGTTTAGGTAAAAGGGGTCGTCAAACCTATTTAACTAAAATTCAAAAGGGTTTTAGTTCATTTCTCAAGGAGTTTAATCCTATCACAGAACTTTCATAATATACTTGTTTTTATGTTATTTATAGAAAAAATTAGAATTTATTTTTTTCTTCCCTCCCTCAAACATACGAAAATTACAGTAAAAAATAGACCATATAAAAAATGACCCCACAACATCTCAATTACAGACAAAATTAGTAAAGCTGTAAAGAATAAATTTGATAATTCATGTAATAAAGATAGGATATTTTCTTCTTTCTTAGTTTTATTTTTTCTTTTCCGACTTGGTTTTTCTTTTCCCATATTCAACAAGGTCTCCAGCAGAAACTCAGACTTTTCTTGCTCTCACACTTGTAAGTTAAAGTATTGCACCAACTGTCAAAAGGACAATCCAAAGAACTATCGCACCAAATATTAGCAAAAGGATTTCCATTTGTTGGGTCGCAAAAGAAATATCCCTCGCTGTCATAGATTTTTGCAATTGCGTGTCCCCCGTTTAAAGTGGATTGCTCAACCCCCAATTTACCAAGACTTCTCATGAAACTAATCAGCAGAATTGCCTTTTCCTTGCAAACTCCTTCTCTTATTTCAAAAATCTCACTTGCTTTCAGATTTCCCCTGTGGGAATAATCTATGTTTTCGTGAATCCAGTGAGATAATTTATCTGCAGAATGAATTCCATAACTCCCTGCCGTATAGTTTTGGGCAAAATTTGTTAATTCCTCGTTATTGTCAGAATAAGCCAAAGTGTATAAAAAAGAAGAAACATCCTGAATATTTATGAAAATTAACAGGCAAAAGGGGACAAAAACAAAGATAGTCAGGAAAAAAACCAACCTGTGCAGACTCTTGTTTTCTTTTTTCAGTTTTGCTTCGTTTTTTTCAACTTCTTCCACATATTTTTCAACCCAAAAATCTTTAGATTTTTCTTCTGTCATTTTTCCGCTCCATCATCAATAAATGTATTATTACAGTCACAAGGATGAATGAAAGTTTTATTGTTACTATCAAATACTTTGAAATCTTTACCTATAATATATCTTGATATTGGAAAACACCCACATACATAATCATATTCTTTACTACCAGATTTACATCTTTGTTCAAATACTATAACAGAATCACATAAAGGATATAGAGTTTTACATATAAAGAATGCTTCTTCTTTTTCACTACCTGCAATTATCCTGTCATTCGGATGACAAGGAGTTTCCATAACACAATAAGATTTTATTTCAGGTGTTTGGATTTCATAAAAATAAATAGTAGAACATCCAATAAACATCAAGATAAAACTAATTATTACAAAAGGCGAAATATAATCCAAAAGAGATTTTTTATCTGTCATTTTTCAACAATATCAGGCAAGAATTTGTCTGAATAAGCAAC
>JAUXEA010000110.1 GCA_030620695.1 Candidatus Aenigmatarchaeota archaeon
TGAAACTCTGCTGCCTCTAAAGGTACAATTCCTTCCTTAGGTTTGTAAATTATTCTCTCATCAACCAAAATTTTTTTATCTTCAACAACACCAATTCCAAAAGTATGAGCCGTGCTTTCTATTCCTAAAACAATCATAAGTTAAAATTGTTTCTTTAAAATTATGACCTCTCTAAATTTAACATTTCTTGGGACAGGCTCATCAATTCCAACTTTAAAGAGGAACCATCCAGCAGTTCACCTGTATTACCAGGGCAGGGATAAACACTCAATATTATTTGACTGCGGTGAGGGGACACAACTTCAGTTGCTGAAGGCAAAAATAAATTTCATGCAGATAGATTATATTTTTATAACTCACTGGCATGTTGACCATTTTATTGGAATTTTTGGGCTGCTTAGTTCAATGGGTTTAGAAGGAAGGGAAAGAGAAATAAATATTTTTGGACCCGGGATTGATAAAATAAAATCAGAGGTGTTTAAATTTTTTAATTTCAGGTTTAAGATAAATTTTATTGATTCAGTCAGGGAGGGCATTGTATTTGAAAATGAGGAATTTTTTGTGGAATCAATGAAAGTAAAACACACCATAGAAACAGTTGCCTATAAATTTATTGAGAAGCCAAGAATAAAACTGGATAAAGAAAAAATAAAAAAACTTGAGTTGAACTGGGAAGAATGCAAAAAAATAAAAGATAAAAAAAAGATAAAAAAAAGCAGGAAAGTGATAAAACTGAAAGATATATCTTTTGAAATACCTGGAAAGAAAATTGTTTATTCTGGGGATACAATTTATCTTAAAAAAATGGAAAAATTTTGTGCTGGAGCAGATATTTTAATGCATGACTGCAATTATTTCAGTAGGGAAGATGTTGAAGACAAAATGCATTCCTGCCTGGAGGATGTGCTGAAATTCAGGAAACTTGTGAAAAAACTTTATCTTTTCCACATTGGGAGAAAGTACCAAAGCCCGTCTGAATTAGAGAAAAAAGTAAAAAAATACAAAAATGTTTTTGTTTCCAGAGATTTGGAGAAAGTTAAAGTTTAACCGGAGAAATTAATTATTGTGAGATTCAGTTGGGTTTAGTGTCAGATAAAAAATTTTGTGTATTGATTTAAAGTTGTCGCCTACCCTTTT
>JAUXEA010000069.1 GCA_030620695.1 Candidatus Aenigmatarchaeota archaeon
TATTCGGTGTTTCATCTTTGCAGACAACTGTGCCAAGTTCCATAAGTCTATAAATTTCTTTATAATTTATGCCAATCAAATTTTTATTGACCATGCTCGTTTTGCTTCACAAAACGGCACCCCTTTTTGCATTCTGCAAAAAGAAGGAATTCGTAGTTTGGGATGTCGGACTTAAAGCCTATCGAGCCGAAGGCGAAGATGGGCTGAATGATAAAAAAATTCAAAAGTTAAACTTATGAAATACTTAATTGTTGGAGATTTCCACATTCCAGCAAGAGCAGAAAAAATTTCGGAGCAGATTATTGAGATTGGTAAAAGAGTTAACGGAATAATCTGTACAGGAGACCTGACTTCAAAGAAAGTTCTGGATGAACTAAAAAAGGCAAACAAAAACCTAATTGTTGTCAAGGGTAATTGTGACTTTTTAAATTTACCAAGATACAGAGAGTTTGAAGTTGAAAACAGGAAGATTGGAGTAATTCATTCTGACCAATTTGGAAGAGGAAATTTAGAAGCACTAAAAGAATTTGCAAAATCAAAGAATTTGAATGTTCTGATTTTTGGTCACACTCACAAATCTCTGGTAAAGAAAGAAGAGAATTTACTTTTATTAAATCCAGGAACAGCGACAGGAGTTCTGTTAGGAGCAGAAGTTGAAACAGAAAGAACTTATGCAATTTTGCAAATTAATGAGAAATTAAGTGCAGAAATAAAAAGAGTTGGATAGCATTGAATATTTTCATATTTAATAAACAAATTAATTTAGATGTTACTGATTGCAAGAATTGACTCGGGAGTAACTTTTGCTCTTGCTTTGATTAATTTAGAACAGGAAATAATTTATTTGGGTTCTGGAAGGGAACTTGAAAAAAGTGCTTTGAATATCTGTTTAAAAAAAGGAAAAGTAATTGCTGTAACAACAGACAAAAAAGAATCTAGGAAAGCAAGAAAATTTGCCGCAAGTTTGTCAGCGGAATTAGTTTTGCCAAAAAAGAATTTATCAAGAAGAAAGAAAAATATATTGGTAAAAGATTACAAAGATTTAAAACTAAATTCACATGAAAAATGTTCATTAGCCTCAGCCATTTCTACTTACAAAAAATACAAACAAAAACTGAAAAGGTTTGAGGATGAAATCGGTCATGTACCTTTGGAAGTTAAAGAAGAGTTTATTTTGTCCGGGAAGAGAATTAGTTGTTTTAAATAAACGCCGAGGGCAGGATTTGATTGCAGAAATTTCCTTTCAAGAAAGAAAAGTTCACCTGCGCTTCCTTTCGGAAAACTGGTATCCTGAATTTTGTTTTTTTGAGAAAGAAAGTCTTCACTCAAGCCAGCCGCGTTTGGTCGCAAATAACACCATTTGGGGTGCAGACCTTTTCACCAATTTAACCAATAAAGGGTTGCTTTGACCGCTCCGCCACCTCGGCATAAATAAAGCACCTAAATTTTGATAAATAGAAATCTTAACTTTACATTAATTTTTAAAGAACTATAATTATGTTTGAACTCTGGGCAGAAAAGTACAGGCCAAAGAAATTGGATGAGATTATTGGTCAGAAAGATACAATTAAAAGACTAAAAGCGTTTGTTTCAAAGGGGTCTATTCCAAATATGCTGTTTGCAGGAATGCAGGGAACCGGGAAAACAAGTACTGCTCTTTGTTTGGTTAATGAACTTTTTGGTAACAGAGACAATTTCGTTGAATTAAATGCATCAGATAGCAGAGGAATAGATACTGTGAGAGGTGAAATAAAAGATTTTGCAAGGACAAGACCTATGGGAAAGGCAAGTTTCAAAATTATTCTTCTGGATGAAGCAGATGCCCTGACAAAAGATGCGCAGCAGGCTTTAAGAAGAACAATGGAAAACTATTCAGAAACCTGCAGGTTTATTCTGGATTGCAACTATTCTTCAAAACTAATTGAACCGATTCAGTCAAGGTGCGTAATTTTCAGGTTTAAACCCTTAACAAGAGAAGATACAAAGAAATATCTGGAAAAGATAGAAGAAGGAGAAAAACTAAAAATAAAAGAAGATGCTGTAGAAGCAATTTTCAGGGAATGCGGGGGAGATTTGAGGAGAGCAACAAATATTTTGCAGGCTTGTGCTTCAGTAGATAAAGAAATATCAGAAGATATTGTTCTTGAAGTTATAGGAAAAGCAAAGAGTAAAGATATTGAAGAGTTGTTAAAACTTGCGATAGAAGGAAAATTTTTGGATTCAAGGAAGAAACTTTACAATTTAATGATTGAACAGGGAATAAGTCCTGATGATTTGCTGAAACAGGTTTATTCGCGAATATTTGAACTGGAAATAGATGACAATGAAAAACTGAGAATTATAAAACTGCTCGCGGATTATGAATTCAGAATTGTTGAGGGCTCAAATCCATTAATTCAGGTTGAGGCATTTTTGGCAAGTTTGGGAGGATGAAAAGTCAGGTATATTGGGGTCTGGGTTTTATTGTTTTTGGAGTTTTAATTTTACTGGTTTTATTACCTGTAGAATTTACAGTTGCACTAATTTATGGAATTCCTCTCATCCTAATCGGAATTGTTATTCTCATATTCAGGAACAGGGAAAGTAAAATAGAAAAATAATTAAGTTAAAAAATAAAAGAAAATTATTTGTTTGCTATTGATAGTAAACTCCACCAGGGTTTTATGACTTTTACTACTTCTCCATCTTCCCCGCTAATCTCCACAGTTATATTTATTTTGGTTGGAATAAATCCAAGTAATTTTGCGTCCTGCTCTCCATTAACTGCATAAACCGGTTTTTTGTCAACTATTACCAGTTCAATATTTTTTACTTTATGCATACTGACTGCTTCTCTTGCTCTTTCTGAAGCTGTTGCTGGTAAAACCTTTATTTGTTTTTTTGT
>JAUXEA010000011.1 GCA_030620695.1 Candidatus Aenigmatarchaeota archaeon
CCATCCGGAGTTGGTGGAACCTGTACAGGAAAAACAGAGTTTGTTGCAATAGGAGAATAAAACATATTTCTTTTATTTTTTATTTATAATTTTATGGTCCCTATTAGATATAAAACAAAAACACTAATAAACAAAAACTTGACAGTCTTTACATTTTTTTTATGTTTTTTGCTACTATTAAATATTACCTGTGCAGGAGGGATTGGTGTTGCTCCATCTGAAATACATCTTTCAAATGTTCTTAGAGGGGGTTATGCAGAAACCATAATTACTATTTCAAACCCAAATGAAGTGCCCACAGATATAACACTTACACCAAAAGGCGTATTTGAAGATTGGGTATTATTTACTTCTGAAACTCCTGAAGCATTTATGCTTACAACCGGACAGATTGTTACTCTTTCTTCTAATACTTTTATAATACCTGCGAAGTCTAATATTCAAATCAGGGCTATTGTAATGCCACCTGCAGACATGCCTGTTGGGGCCTATAATGGTACGGTTATTGTATATTCAAAGCCGCAGGTAAATGAAACTACAATTAGTCCGTTTGGTACCTCAATAGCAGTTGGTGCAGAGTTGCAGGCTTTTCTGGAAATAACAGGAGAACAACTTCTGGAATATATAGTTGGTTCAGTTTCTGTTAAAGACGCAGAGGTTGGGTACCCAATAGAATTTCTTGTCTCAGGAAATAATAACGGGAATGTCAGAGTATCTCCACATGTTCAAATAGATATTTTGAATAGAGATAAAACCAAAATTTTGAAATCTGCGGATTTTGACTGCAGTGAAATTTTACCTACTACGGGGAGAACAGATAAGTTTGAAATTTCCTCTGAAAATCTTACAGAAGGTCAGTACTGGGCAAATGTTACAGTATCCTTGGGTGGAAAAACCCTGAAACACCACCTATTAACTTTTGATATACTAGTAGAAGGAGCATTAAAAAGAAAAGGAGAACTGGTGCGCATTGCAAATAAAGTGTGGGTAAAAGTTGGTGAAGTTGTTAAAATAGATACTGTTTTCAGGAATACGGGAGAGCTAACAGTAAATGCTAAATTTAAAGGTGAAGTTCATCTAAGTGATAAAATTATCTCTGTTTTAGAGAGTGATGAGATTACTGTTCCTGCTGGAGAGACAGTTAATTTAACAACATATTTTACACCAAAAGAGCAGGGGAGATATATTGTAAAAGGTGAGGTATATTATTCCAAAAAAACCACTTTTCCAAAAGAAGGAATAATTAATGTTTTGCCAACAGAATCAAAGCCTGTATGGACAGGTATTCAGGACAACTTTCTCTATATCTTAATAATTGTCATCATAGCATTACTGATAGTTTTACTAAAATATCGATGAAGGAAAACTAAAGACAATTTTTATTGAGAAAATAAACAAATTTCTTTCTGAACGCAACAAAAGAAAAAAAAGCAGAGCAGAGAAAATTGTGGGCAGATTTGATTAAAATATTCTGGAAAACCTGCAAGAGAGGTATGGGAAAAGGATTATTTGAAGTTGAACTGAAAAAATATCTATTTATAATTCAATAGTTTATTTATGGTGCATAAAAAGAGGAACATGCTGGATAAAATGAATAGAAGTATAAATGAAGAACGTGAAAAACGATACAAAATCCTTGAACCTTATTATAAAAGGGTTCTAGAATTAAATAAAAGAAAGGCCCCTCCAAATGAGTATGGAAAGTTGTATAAAGAAATAAAGGAAAATCCAAAATTTGGATTGTCAGATGTAGCTGATAGAAACATGCTTGCTATATCCCGATTAGATTATGACGAAACTGTTGGAGGTAAATTATATAATGACCCTCTTCAAAAAGAAGCAGCAGAGTTATTAGATGAAATATGCGGTATAATAACAGAACCTTCTTTTGAAAACAAAATTGTACCCCCCTCAGATTATATAATCGGTAAAACTTATGTAGAAGCACGAGAAGAACAAAAATAGGTAAACAAATCTAAAAAATCACTTAAATCTCTTCTTTGACATGCAGTTTCGGATAGACACCCATTGCCATCATTTCATCTAATACTAATTTAAAAGCATAACTAATTTTAATTCTTATTATATCTGATTTCTTACAGAGGGGGCAATAACTTATTCCTTTAATTCTGTTGTCTACTGCAACAATACCACAATATTTACAGACCGGAATTTCTGTTTCATCAGAAGAAAATCTTTCTTTTAATGTCAGGGCTGCACCATGAGCAAGCAAGCAATCTTTCTCCATTTCTCCAAATCTTAAACCTCCTTCTCTTGCTTTTCCTTCTGTTGGTTGTCTTGTTAAAATTGTGGTTGGACCTCTTGCTCTCATAAAGTATTTGTCTGTAACCATGTGGTACAATCTCTGATAATAACAGGGTCCAATTAAAATTTTCGCCTTTAGTTTCTCTCCTGTTTCCCCGTTGTACATTTCTTCTATACCTGCTCTGTTAAACCCGGATTTTTCCAGAAAGTCCCCTATTTCTGTTTCCGTTATACTCACATTAAAAGCACTGCCGTCAATAATTTCTCCTGATAATGCTGCCACTTTTCCATACATTAATTCCATAAGTTGTCCTATTGTCATTCTGCTTGGAATTCCGAGGGGATTTAAGATTACATCAGGTACTATCCCGTTTCCTGTAAATGGCAAGTCTTCTTCAGGGACAATTGCTCCAACAACACCTTTTTGCCCATACCTTGAAGCAAATTTGTCTCCTATTTCTGGAATTCTGGTTTCTCTCACAGTACTTTTTATTAATTTATCCCCACTTTCTGTTTGTGTCAAAATTACCCTATCAACAATACCTTTCTCTCCAAATTTTACTGTTATACTTGTATCCCTCCTATTTTCAGTCTCTGATAAAAAACTCTCTATAGGACCATAAAACCTTAAAGGAGAAACTTTTCCGATAACAACCTTCCCACCAAGTGCTTCTGTTTCAGGAGGGGCAATCCCCTCTTCATCTAGATTTTCATATTCTACTTTCCCCCTGTAGTTTTTTGTACTTTCATCAGGAACACAGATCTCATCACTTTCTATACCCCAATACTTTTTTTCACTTGTCTGATATGTTCTAAAGAATAGAGACCTGAATAAACCTCTTTCAACAGAGGACTTATTTAATATTATTGCATCTTCCATATTATACCCTTTATAAGGCATTATTGCAATAATTACATTCTGACCCTGAGGATGTTCATTCAAAATATTTGATTTATAAATGACTGTATCAATGATTGGATGCTGGGGATAAATCAGAGAATATGCTTTTGTGTCTGGCCTTAACAAATAATTTACAGCATAATTTCCAAGAGACTGGCTCATCATTTTTGCACCATAATTTATCCTATCTGACCTGTTATATGGAACAAAAGGCACCATTGATGCTGCAATCCCAAGAATAACACTTGGGTTAAGTTCAAGATGTGTATGTTTTTCATTTAATTCTTTTATATTTAGAGCAATATATAAATTTTCTTCTTCTTCAGCATCCAGGTATTCTATAACTCCTTTTTTAACCAAATTTTCTAATCCTAATTCACCCTTTAATATTTTCTCCAGATGTTGCTCTGTTAATAAAGGTTTTTTATTTTTCACAATTATCAGGGGCCTCCTTAACCTGTTTTCATCTGTATTTATCCTTATTTCATTTATATCTTCAAGATACGCAAGATTTATCTCTGATGAAATAATATCTTTTCTTCTCTGCTCTCTTAACTCATTTACAAAACTCTTTGGTTTTGTTGTTTCACCAATCAGGCGCCCATCTAAGAATACTTTTACTTTCATTCTAGTTTACCAATTACATTTTTTACTAATTCCTCTTTTTCTTTTTCAATAATTCCTTTGGAAATTGTGGCCATACATGCCAAATGTTTTCTCAAACCTATATTAATTCCTTCTGGGGTTTCCTGAGCACAAAATTTTCCCCAGTGGGTCCCGTGTAATTCTCTTGCTTCTGCATGTTCCTGAGAGGAGGAGAGCATGCTTACAACTGCCCTCACATTTGATAATCTCCTGACATAATTAATCCTGTCCAACCTCTGGGCAACACCAACTCTTCCTCCAACCCACTGACCTGTTGCCAAAGAGGATATGATTCTCTTTGTTATATAATTTGATTCAAATAAAGCCTGAATAGCAGGTGTTTTTTTCCTCTTTGTTAATCTTTGATAGTTGTACCTTATTCTGCTTGAGAGCCCATTTTTCCCAAGTAATAGAGAGCGGAGCAGTATATCAAGATAATATCCTGAAATTTTTATTCTTTTATTTGCTAAGTGGTCAATATCATCTCCTCTTTGTATCCCCAAACCGACTTTTATTAACCTGCTTGAAATGTGTGCTAAATAATCTGCTTTAACAAGTTGTTTTTCTTCTTTTGTTCCTATGTGGTGAAGCAAAAAATGATTTAGTAGGTTCTGTACTCTTTCCGGGGGAGTTTCTTTTCCCATTCCCTTAACAAATCTTTCAAGATAGTTTAAGGCATCTGGCTTATTCTTAACTTCTTCAAATTCATAAATGTTTGTTAAAATTTCTTCATCTAATTTTGGATTATCAGAAATTGCTTCTATTATTTGTTTGTCTGTTTCCAGACCAAGAGCTCTTATTACAATTACTAAAGGAACATTTCTCAAATTTGAGAAATTCATATAGAGAATATGATTTTTTCTTTCAATCATGTGTCTTTGAATATACTGATCACTTTCTGAGTTTATTCTCACCATTTCAATCCCTTTTTTCTCTTCTTTTGTTATTATTGCTCTATTATTCGCAACTTCCTCAACACCAACAATAATCTTCTCTGTCCCGTTTATTATAAAATACCCGCCAGGGTCATAGATATCCTGCCCAACCTTGACCAATTCTTCTTTTGTAAGTTTTGACGTGGGGTCTAGAACAGATTTAATCATTATTGGAAAATCACAAAGTTTTATTTTTACTGGTTCCTGATGCACATCTTCTTCAACTGGAACTACATTTACATAAAGAGGACAAGCATAATCCAGGTCTCTAATCATTGCTTCTATAGGGGTAATCTTTCTCTCAAATCCATCAGCCTCTTTCAATATAGGTTTCCCAAATTCAACCTTCCAAAGAAGTAATTTTAGATTTTCTTCTAATGGAATAAATTCAATGGCATCAACAATTTTTTGTACTCCCTCCAGGACAAATTTATTATACGAATCTATAGTATACTGAACAACGATTTTGGATAAATCCATCTCAACAATTTTTTTAAATCCTTCAAACAATTGTTTGTCGTTCATACAACCACCCTATAATAAAAGTAATTTTCCTCTGTATTTAAAACCTTTCTCTTGATTTCTATTATATCTCCTTCCTTTACCTCAAGATTTTTTATTGCAGGGTCATCAGTTTTTATTCTTGGTAATTCTTTTTCTGTTGCCTTATATTTTTTTAATATTTCCTGCTTTTCTTCTTCTGAAAGTTTTCTGTGCTCTGGAACAAGAAAATTTTTCCCCACATCAATTTCTTTTTTATCTGTCATATTGAAGGCTTTTATTGGTTAAAAACCCTTCAGCCAAAAGGAGTTTTTATGAGCCCGACGCGATTCGAACGCGCGACTCCCAGGTTTCTTCTTAGCACCAAAATAAAATCATGGGGCATTATATAATACCCTCAAAACTTTTAAATACACAAACCTCATTAAAGATTTGTTTTTAAAAGCCTGGTGCTCTACCAGACTGAGCTACGGGCCCATAAATTAGAAAAATTAAAATAAAGTTATGCTGAGGTGGCGGAGTGGTTAACGCGCCAGCCTGGAATTTGCACATAGTGTAAAAATCGTCGTTGGCGGAAGCCTTATTTTCCGTTAACGCTTTTGCACGTCTGTTTGTGCAAAAGGGTTAGCTGGTCCTCTATGGGGTCGCAGGTTCAAACGAGGCTTTTATTGGCTATGCTCATTTTTCTCTGAAAAATGGCACCCCTTTTTGCATTCTGCAAAAAGAAGGAATTGGATAAAAACCCTCGAGTCAAAAAGTAGAAGCTTATCTGAAAATCCTGTCCTCAGCGTTTTTATTTAATTTAATACATTCCACTTTTATGGAAAATGAAGAAATTCCCACTCACGAGATAAAAAAACAAGTAAAAAATAGATGGAAAGTTATAGAGGTATTAACTATATTTTTTAAAAATAACTGGAAATTTTTAATAGGTGTACTTTTTCTAGGTCTAATCACCAACCAAGCAGTTCAACCTATATTTTCTCCCAGAATATCTAACTTTGAAATAACTCCACTATACCTTCAAGGACTTGAGAATTACAATGAAAATGGTAGTTATACAGGAACAGAATATTATTTAATTTCAAAATTAGCTTATAATATAGAAACACCTCTATTTCCCGTTTCCAAAAAACTTGTAATAGAATTACCAAAAAATTTTCAGTTTAATCAAATTTATCTTCTAGGCGGCTATATTAAAAATAATCCTTATATACAATTACCTTCTTTGCTCAAGGATCATTCTCCATCGTTTATCCCAAGAGATGATTTTGGAGGGAAGATTACCTTAAAAATACTACCGACTGCTAGGAGTGTGCGTTCTTTAAATCAAGATATATTTATAGCAGAAAAAACTGATATACTTAAAAAATCTCTCGTTGGAGAAGATTATTATTGGTATAGTTATTTGAACACTTTTCCTTTGGAAACCCCAGAAGTAGGTAGATGGGGATATCATTTAGGCTATGTATCAACAACTAATTATCCAAACAAAATTTATCAGGTGTATGAACATATAATCCGGAACAATGGGAATCTGGAAATCAGGGGTTATGATTTTGATTTCAGTGAAAAGATATTAATATGTGAAGGAGACATAGAACGGATAACATTTGAATCAGATGAAAAAAGCTATATCTCGTTTAGATTGTCTCCAAAAGAAACAAAAAGAATAATATCATTAACTAGATATGATGAGAATTTAACCGAAGAAGAAAAAGGGAAAAAGCAAATAATTCCTGATTTGATGTGTAACGAAATTTCAAAAATTTTCTATTCAAAAGATTAAATTTTATGAACACCAAAATCTATCCCCCGGATGAAGATTCTTACTTTCTAATTGACTGCCTGAGAAAGGAAATTGAAAACAGAAAAATTAAAAGTGCCTTGGAAATCGGAACCGGCTCAGGAATTGTTTCTTTTAGTATTGCAAATTTGGTTGAGAAAATTTTGGCAGTTGATATAAATCCCAAGGCAATTGAATTTGCTCAGGAAAAAGCAGAGTTGCGCGGTTTTAAAAATATTGAATTTAAAGTTACTGACCTGTTTGAAAATGTATCCGGAAAATTTGATTTAATATTTTTTAATCCCCCTTACCTGCCCGGGAAAAAAGATTTAAGTTGTACTGGAGGAAAAAAAGGACAGGAAATTATTGAAAAGTTTTTGTCTGAAGTCAGGAATTATCTAAATGAAAAAGGAATGGCAATTATTTTATTAAGTTCTTTCAATAAAATTGAGGAATTGGAAAAAAAGTTTGGGTTAGAATTAATTGGAAAAAAGAAGTTGTGGTTTGAGAGTTTGTATTGTTTTAAACTACTAAATTAAATTTTTATTAATTTATGCAAGACGGAGATTTCATAGAGATAGATTATGTTGGAAAAATCAAGGATACAGATGAGATTTTTGATTTAACTGATGAAAAACTCGCAAAGGAGAAGGGGGTTTATAATGAGAAAATAAAATACAAACCAGTAAAAATTATAATTGGGGAGAAATTTGTGGTTGAGGGTCTGGAGGAACTATTAAAGCAGATGAATATTGGAGAAGAAAAAATAGGAACAATTCCCCCGGAAAAAGGTTTTGGAAGCAGGGATGCAAAACTTGTAAAAACAGTTTCAGAAACAGAATTAAAGAAACAGAAAATTACACCTTTCCCTGGAATGATTCTTGATTTGGGAGGTATGAAAGCGAGAATACAATCTGTTAATTCGGGGAGGGTAAGAATAGATTTTAATAATCCGCTTGCCGGAAGAGATTTGGAATATAAAATAAAAATAAACAGGAAAATTGAGGATAAAGAAGAAAAAGCAAAAACAATCACAGATTTTTTTGGTGGAGAAGAACTTGAAACAAAAACAGAGGAAAACAAAATTCTGATTGAGGAGAAAAAAGAAGTCCCGGAAGAAACAAAAAAGAAAGTTGCAGAACTGCTGAAAAAATATCTTAAAGTTGAGAAAGTTGATTTTGTGAGGAGTTTTTAAATTAAAACAACAATTTGTTTAAATTATGTTAACCGGAAAAATTGTTGAGGAATTTAAAATAGGTAAGGATTCATTTAAAATAAGATATCCAAAATTTGAAGATTTTGAAGACTTGCAGGAATTGATAAATTCTCCTGTTGAAGAATGGAGGTATTCAACTAGGCAAAAGAAAGTAAACAGAAAAGAAGGATTTGAAGTATTGACTGATTTGCTGAAAAGTGTTGAAAATAAAGAATCTGTTGCTCTTGTTGTTGAAATTAATGGAAAAGTTAAAGGCATGGCAAATATTGATAAAAAGAAACATGCTCAAAACCATATTTGCGAGTTGGGAATTTCTTTGGGAAAAGAAATCAGAGGGAAAGGGATTGGAAAAAGATTAATGGAACTTTTGATTAGAGAAGCAAAGAAAAACCTGAAAACAGAAATTGTTGAACTTGAGGTTTTTGGTGAAAATAAAATTGCTCAAAATCTTTATAAAAAACTTGGATTTAAAAAAGTAGGTGTTATTAAAAAAGGGATAAAGAAAAAAGGAAAATACTCTGATAAAATACTGATGGTAAAATATTTGTGAAATCAAAATTTCTTCATTCAATCCCGAATCCCCTCCTCAGTAACTTTGAAAATTGTTTCTGCATCAGGCAAACAGGGAGAATCTATTAATTTAACAATTCTTTTCTGTTCCCTGCTTTTTCTTAAATATAATCTAAAAGTTGCGGCGTGCCCGAGTATGTTTCCCCCAACCGGTCTTGTCGGGTCCCCGAACATCATTGCTGGGTCAGACATTACCTGGTTTGTTACATAAACTGCAAGATTGTGAACTTCAGAGAGTTTCTGCAATTCATGTAAATGCCTGTTTAATTTTTGCTGTCTTGGTGCTAATTCTCCTCTTCCAGAATAATCGCTTCTGAACATGGAGGTAATTGAATCCACAACAAGAAGTTTAACATTTTTCTCCTTTAATATTTCTTTTGCTTTATCAACAAGTAAAATCTGGTGGTCAGAGTTGTATGCTCTCCCTATAAATATATTCTTTAGGGTTTTATCAGAGTCCAAACCCAAAGCCTGTGCCATCTGCTGGATTCTTTCAGGCCTGAAAGTATTTTCTGTATCAATAAAAATTGCTGTTCCATCTAAACCTCCATTTTCTTTTGGTAACTGGACATTAACTGCCAACTGGAATGCTAATTGTGATTTTGAAGAGCCAAATGCACCATGTGTTTCTGTAATTGCCCCTGTTTCCACTCCTCCCCCGAGCAGGTTATCCAGATTCTTGGAACCTGTTGTAATTTTCCCCACCTGCTTTCTTTTCTCATAAACAGAGTCTGCTGTTTCAAAACCCATCTGAACAGCACTTCTCGCAGATTCAATAACTTTCTCTGCGGTCCCTTCACCAACATCAACAGCATCGCAGATTTCCCCAACAGAAGCAGCAGCAATAGACATCAAATCCTCATAACCTGCTTCTTTCAGTTTTTCTGCTGTTTTCTCTCCAACTCCTGGAAGGTTTTTTAATTCTTTTGCCATAACTTAATAAAATTTTAAATAGAAGAAAAGGTTTTATCTTTCTATAATCTGATATCCTTCAAAAATATTTTTTATATCTTTTACAGCCCTGCTATAATAAAAATCCACTAGATATTTTGAGAGGGGTTCATGTTCTGTAGGACTTTCGGTTCTTTGATCCATTTGCCTAAATTTATCTTCTTCTCGGATTGACCATTTTAACGGGCTTTTTAGTATCTCAACACTCTTATACAAAGCATCAATATATGCTACATCAACAGTGTTTGTTGAACCGGGATAATATATTTTCATACCATTTTGGATTAGATACAAACTAGTATGTCCGGCAAAATTTCTTTCTTTATTTACATTTCGAGGAAATTCACCACTTGCATAAAAGCTAAAGCCCAAGTTTTCATTTCTTTCTGACAATTCTGCTAATTTACCAAGAGACTCTGCACTGGATTTAATTACCGCCGCTGTATTCTCTCTATGAATTTTCTCTAAATTAAATTCTTTTCCTGCCATAAAATTAAACCACAAAAAACTTTAAATACCTATTAATAGAAACTTTTATTGACTAATCTCCCTGTTTTGGATTTCTGATTTTTCCAAATCCTGACTAAAAACATAAAACCAAATTACAGAAAAAACCCCTGAAATTGAAGCAAACAAAATGCTTCTAAAGAACTCAAGAACAACCCAGATTGTAAAACTCATTATTAGAGGAAACCATACTAAAAGAGCATTTAACAGAACAGATTTTTTCATACTTTCTTCAATAAGACCATCTATATTCCTATTTTGTGTGTTGTTCTCTGCATTTAACTGTTTCTCTATATTTTCTCTAAAGTCTTTTTCAATTTCATTATACTGGGTCTCATTTAGATAAGGATATTGCTCTCTTACCTGTTTCATCTGTTCTTCAACCATCTGGTCTATATATTCATCTGTTGTATTACTATCTGAAGTTTGTATATTTAAGTTTGACATTTCAGCACCAACAATATTTGTAATGCTTGAAACTGTTGTATTCAGAAAAAGTTGCTGGTAAGAGTTGTCAAGAGAAAAGGAAATAAAAGAACCAAGAAAAATAAACAAAAACAAAACAAACAAAGACTTGGAAACTGCATTGCTTCCAACCCTGAATTTCTTCCATTTTTTTAATTCTTTTTTATAAGTCTCTCCGAGAGGAATTACATACAAACTTGAAACAAAAAGGCCAAGAGCAAAGAACAAAAATAAAATTGAGAAATTAAACAAAAACCCGGAACAGATAATCGGGACTATCAGAAAATATTTTGTTTTGTATAATTTTTTTACTGACAACAGAGAAAGGGAAAAACAGAAAATTATAAAAGAGAAGACTCCAATCAAAATCCCTGAGAAAGTTGAAAACAGGACTTCAGAGACAGAATGTTCCTGAACAC
>JAUXEA010000023.1 GCA_030620695.1 Candidatus Aenigmatarchaeota archaeon
TAGGAATTTTATATTTACTTGAAAAACTATAAAAATTTCAGATAGTTGCAAATTTTTCCCAAACCTATGGATTTACATGGATTTGTTTCAATTGAATAATTATAAATTTTAAAAGTTGAGGAATTTAATCTTTCTAAATAGGTTCTATCAACTTTGTAAATTTCTTTACATTTACTAATATTACCTAGGATAATATAATTATTTGTTTTTTCAATTATTGGAAACTTTTCCAGGAAACTCATATTTGTTGAGTAATCCAGTTCCCACCCATAATAGATTACAACTCTATACCCCTCATTTAGGTAATTATCTACTTCTTCTTTCCTTGGAAAAGGTTCTGAAATGTAACCAAAATAATTTAAAGGAACCCATTGATTAGAAGCAAGCATACAGTTCTTTGAGATATTTATCTCATAAAATTCTGTATGTATAAAAGAAGTATTTAGAGAAAAAATTACTGAAATTATTATTATAGAGATTGTTAGAGAGGAAAAAATCAATTTTGAATTTTTTATCTTTTCTATAGCAAAATAAGAAAAATAAGCAAGAGGCAAAATCAAATTAAATAAATATCTTGGAACTTTAAAAGGAGTAAATAAATAAGAGAGAATAGTTATTATAACTATAATTAGAAGTGCAACATTTTTTCTGTTGAATTTAACTCTAGTTAACCCAAAAATAAAAAAAGGAATCAGGAAGTTCCCAACCAACAGGAAATGGAAAATTGAGGGTTGCTGAAATAAGTAGTCTCTATATTTAACATTCAACGCCTGCGAGTTGGCAATACTTGTCAGACAATGACCTGTATCAAAATAATTAAACAAAAACCAAGGAGCAAATGTTAGAACTATAATAAGGAAGAATAGCAAGATAGAAATAATATTTTTTTTAATGTTTTTATATAAAAATATCAATACAAAGTAAGGCAAGCAAGTATATCTAGACAAACAAGCAAGAGCAAAACTAAATCCAGATTTTAATTCCTGATTTGAAAATAAATAAGAGAGAAACAGTAATAAAAATGATAGAGAAAGTAATTCTGTTCCATCAATCAACCCATTTAAAAGTAAGAAAGGGTTTAGAAGTAAGATATAGAATAAAACTTTATCTACCTTAAAAACTTCTGCAAATTTCATGGTAGAAATTAAGAGAATAGAAGAGACAAAAATAATAAAGAGATATTCACCCACCCAAAAAGGAAGAAATCCAAAAGTAAAAATTGCTATAAACAAACTTGGTAAAGGTGCTCTAAGCCATTCAAAATAATTTCCATTTGAAAAAAGATATTCTGCATTCAGGGAATAAGAAGCAAAATCCCAGGAAAATGTGGAATAATGCTGATATATAAAAAAACTTGTTGAAAAAATAAAAAGTAAGAGAATTATTTTGTTTTCTTTAAAGAAATTTAGTATCTTAATTGATTCGCTTATCATTTTTACTCAAAAATAATTTTCTCCAATTCATCAATTTTTAGAAACTTGTTATATGTTTTCCCGTTTATTACCAGTGCTGGTGTTGCAGTAACATCATACAGAGTTTTGATAGTATCCAAAAGTGGATTGTCTATCATATAATCCAGACTATAAATTGTTGTTAAATTATATTTCCTGGCAAGAGTATCTAGTATATATCCCTGCGCAATACATTCATCGCTTGGGTGTGAATAAAAGTAGATAATTAATGGATAAGAAAAACCACATTTTTCTTTCAAATCTTTAAAAAACAGGTATTCACGAATCTGGTGAATATGATACCTCTCTTTTTCTATTAAAACTTCCGGATTTTTTGGACCAAATTTTTCTTCAAGAGTATAAACCATATCTCCTAATTCCTGTCTTTTCCTGAAAAATTCTTTAAATGAGAAATTACAGATTTCTTCCTTTGAAAGGAGAGAATAAGAAAGGTCATAACCCATCATCTCTGAAAGAATTTTTTCCTGGGAGTGTTTTAACTCAGACAAATTATAATAAGAGGTTGCCTGCCCGAGAAAGATACCAAGCAGAAAAACCAGGGAAGTTACTGCAATTACTGCAAGGAATCTGAAGTTTACCATTTTATATCTTTTCTTAAAATTTTATAAAAGGTAAGAATCCAGAAATAAGAATAAAGATAACCGGAAACAAGGAGATAACACAGATATTGCAGTATAACTATGGATTTTGTTTTTGTAAATAAAGAATGTTTTTTTGCATAGTACACAAAAATTAATCCTATTGACAAAGTTGCTACAGAGTAAAAGAAAATCTCAGATTGCAAAAAATTAAGAGAGAAATGGAAGTTCAACAGATTACTTAAAAAAGGTTCTATTCCGGTAATTAGAAGAATAGAAAAGTTGTTAATCAAAGAAAAAATAAAACTTACCAGGATGTATGAAAAGAACATCAAAAGAAAGACCTGTCCTATAATGATGGTAGGTAATACAAAATATCCTAATTCATTATATTTTCTGGACAAAAGAAAAGAATATTTTCTTAAATTTTTAATTAAGCCAAAGTTCCACCTTACTCTTTGTCTTTGTAATTCCCTAAATTTCTTTGGAACTTGAGTATAAGTTCTAGCTTCAGTAGCACACATTATTTTATATTTTTTACTTAGAAGTCTTAATGCAATTTCCAAATCTTCTGTAACATTATCGCTGTCAAATTTCCCGATTTTTTTAAAAATATTCCCCCTATAAATTGAGAAAACTCCAGGGGTTACATAAAGACCGTTAACAAAAGAGAAGAGTTTTTTAAAAAACAGAGAAAGAGTATATTCTACATCCTGGAATTTTTCAAGGAGTGTGGTGGGGTTTTTTACTCTTATACCTGAATGAACAGCACCAATTTCATTATCATCAAAATAACCAACCATTTTTTTCAGAGAATCTCCTTCAACGCAGGAATCAACATCCAAAATACCAATTAATTCTCCTCTTACCCTGTCAATTCCATAATTAACTGCTCTCGCTTTTCCAGAGTGTTTTCTTTTATAAACTTTCACTTTAAATTTTTTTGCTTCTGTAAAGGAGTTGTCAGTTGAGCCATCATCAACAACAATAATTTCCAGTTTCTTTTTTGGATAATCTAATTTACTCAGGGAAGTTAGACAATCTTTTATACATTTTGCACCATTATACACAGGGATAATAATGCTAACTTCCGGGAGTCTCTTTGTTTTTTTGGTTCCAAAATCCTGTTTATTTTCGATGAATATAAATAGAAGATAGAAACCAGTGAACAAAGTGAAATAGGTAATAAGGTATATTAGCACAATACCTATGGGAGTTATATCCGGCAACATAATAACTAAAAATCATTCAAGATAAAATAATCTGATTTTTACATTTTCCAGTTTATATTCCTCATTTGATAAAAATTCAATTTTGTTTTCGCCCAGATTAATTTCTAATTTTCCAAATTTTATTGTTTCTACATCAGAAGGAACAGAATTATAAATCTCATTTTCATTAACCAAGATTCTTATTTTGTCTGATTTTATTGGAGTGAACATAACATCCCCTTTATAAAAATTGTTATAGATAAAGGGGGGAACATCAAATTCATATTCCGGAATTTCTTTTAAAGAATATGATAAATACAAACTTAAATTAGATATTTTGTAGATAGAAGGAGCCCATATTTTCCATCCACTTGAAGTTGTCTTAAAATCTATTAAATTTCCTTCTATAGGGTTTATTTCAAAACTGTAATCCCCTAAAATAGAATTCTTATAATAAACTGTTTCATTGTTTAACGAGACAGATAGTTTTCCATATTTATTTGTGTCTCTTACACTAAAACTGATTGTTGACTTGTTCAGGTTTTCCAGAATTTCCTTTTTTATCTCAAACTTCCTGTTATAATCAACAGAGCCGAAAAATATCCCATTATGGACTTCAAATTCATTATCAAGAACCTGTGTTACTTCTTTACTTTCTTCCTCTAGAGATACTGTTCCAAGTTCTATAATTCTGTGTTTGATTTCCTCAGAAATATTTGGTTTCTCAGTTATCTGTGGACCCCCAAAAAATACAAATAACATTAAAAATATTATTAGCCCAGCAAACAGGAAAGCATAGAGTTCATCCATAATTAAGCCTTTTATTTATTAAATTTATCAAAAAGGCTTAAGCCAAAAAACGAAGTTGGATAGTAAGAACTTTTTATTGTTTAAATTGGATAAAAAATTGGGTTTTTGGCTCGAGCCTTTTGTCAATTATCTCATCAAAAAGGCTCGGCTTAAGCCAAAAGAAAATAATATTTATGGAAGAGAAATTGCTCTATTCTTTAATTCTGATAATATCTGTTTTATTTATCTATTTTGTTGGAGGACCGATAATAATTTTTGCTTCTTTAATTGTAATTTTTGAGAAATGTGTGTTTGGAAGAGTAAATATTGTTCCAGGTATAGAATTTACTACTTTGGCAACAATTTTGGTTGTGTTAGGATATGGGTGGGTAACAGGCATTTTGTTTTGTATTTTTGTTCCTATGGTTATTCCTACAATTATTAATGGGCTTATAGGAGAAAAAGGGGTAGTAAACCCGGATTTTGTAATACTTGGTGTTGGTTTCGGAAATATTATAGATGTGTTTTGTGTTTTAATTATATATTTGGTGAGAGAATTGGATATATTTTGGATAATGTTGATTATACTTATTTTCAAACATACAATGAATAATTTGGCAGGTAAATTAAAAGAAGTAAATTTTGTTCTGAATTATATTGAAATTACTGTAGGATTTTTGTTCAATTTATCCATTATTTACTTCTTTCATTCCTTCTGGTTATATTTATTGGCAATATGAATAAATATTTTATCTATTCCCTGATTTTTGTTCTGTCAGTTTTATTTATCTATTTTGCAGGGGATTTTGTAATAATTTTTGCTTCCCTGCTTGTAATTTTTGACAGGTGTTTATTTGGAAGAGTAAAGATTATTCACGGGATAGAATTTGCGAGTTTGTCAATAATACTGGTTGCAATGAAATATGATTTAATGGTTTCTATTTTGTTTTGTGTGCTTGTTCTACATATCCTGCCCGTGGTTATTAATACTCTTATAGGTGACAGGTGGATAATAAATAAGGAGTTCAAGTTGGTGAGAAGTGGTTTTGGGGCTATAATAAGTCTTGTTTCCATTATAATTGCTTTTTATTTAAGGAGTCTGGACTTATTTTTAATAATGTTTGTTGTTCTTTTGTTTGGGCATGCAATGCATATTTTAAAAGGAAAAATAACGCAAACAAATTATATTCTGGATTATATTGGGATTGGTCTGAATTTTTTGTTTAATTTGTCTATTGTTTACTTTTTTCATTCTTTCTGGTTGTGGTTACTGGTATGATGAAAAAACTTATAATAGTAAATCTGTTTTATTCCCTTTTGTTATCTTCAAAAACTTTCTTGTCTGTCTTCTGCTTGTCATTGTTCGGTTTTGTAGGTCGGGTATTATTGTCTTCAAAACCAAACAAAATCTCCAGTCCCTCATACAATTTTTTGCTTACCTCCTCATATTTTAATTTATATTCAGACATAATGTCTTTGTAAAATGATTTTTTTGAGAACTCCTGTATTATGTTGTAAAGTAAATCTTCCATAACAACAGGTCCTGCCAGATGAACAGGGGTCACTCTTGAAATAAAAGTTTCCAGAGAAATAAGGGTTGTTTCTGATTCTGTTATATTAAGGATAACCCTAAAAACAAAATTTTCATTAATCTGTTTTTTTGCTTCAAATATTAGTTCCAATCCCTTCTCGGTTTTTTTATAGGAAAGCAATTCAACTTCTTCATATTCTATTTCTAAAGTGTTTGCCAGAATTTCTTTTATTTTTCTCTGCAGTTCAGGACTGATTTTTTTATTAACTTCAAGAACCCTATCAAAGCATTTTTCTTCAAATAAATAGCGATACATAATTAATTCATTCTAATAATTATGATGTATGAAATTGTGCTCAAAGTTAAACCCCTGAATACAGAAGATACAATAGGAAAAGCAGTCTCAAAAATGGAGGAATTGAGAATAGATGGTTGGCCTGTTTTCTCTAAAGAATATGAAGGAATGGTTTATCTCAGGGATATTGTTGCAAGAGACTTGGATGCAAATGCAAAAGTAAAGAATTTTGTTAAAGATGTTCCACATTTAACAGAAACAGAAGGTGGTGAAAACTTTAAAAATTATAGCGTTCTCCCATTTTTTGCTGGTAATTCTTTTTCAGGGATTATTCCTGCAATTGATTTTCTTAAAACCCTGAATCCAGAAATAGATTTAAACAAGATTTGTGAAAAGACAGAAATAATATCTGGTGACGAAACAATAGGTGTAGCAAGAAATTTATTGCTTGAAAAAGAGGTTTTGCTTGTTTCTGAAAAAGACAAAATCACCCATGCAGTTGATTGTTTCTCTTTAGGGAAAATTATCAAAACTAAAAGAGACAGAATTCTTGCCCCGGACAAGCAGGAAGAAAAAGAAATAAGAGTAATTGATTTTGTCAGGGACTTTGTTGAAATTGAATCTGAAATAAAAAATGAGGAATTATTTAAATTAATCAAAGAAAATGGTTTTGTTGTTTACAAAAATAAAATAATAACCCCAAAAACAATCTTCAGGAATCTGAATAAAAGAGAAAAAGAAACAAAAATAGAACTTGTTGGTTTTGATTTGGAAGAAGGGATTTACACAGATATAATTTATAAAAATTTGAAAAATTTTGCAAAGAAAGTCCAAAAAATTTTAAAACCTATTGAAATAAAATTTCATCTAAAAAAACTGAGAAAAACAGGAAAAACCCTCTATAAAATTGATGGGAGAGTCATTGTAGGAGGAAAAGTTTTAGAGGCAAGAATTACGGGCTATGGGCTTCATGATTTGGTTCAGGAAGTAATAGATAAATTAGAGAGGCAGGTTAGGAAGATAAAACATTAGATAGATAATTTCAAATGTTTATATATACCTTAAAGTTATTGATG
>JAUXEA010000074.1 GCA_030620695.1 Candidatus Aenigmatarchaeota archaeon
AAATATCTGTGGTTAAAAGAAGAACCTGATTTGATAATCAGGACAAGCGGGGAGCAGAGACTGAGTGGTTTCCTTCCTTTCCAGTCTGTGTATTCTGAACTCTTTTTTGTAGAAAAATATTTTCCTGAACTAACAAAAAAAGATTTCTGTAAAATAGTTGAAAAATATAACCAAAGAGAGAGGAGGTTTGGGAAATGAAACTTCCAACTGAGGCAGAACTTCTGGATATTAGTATAAAATTAGTCCTCCCCAAACACTTCCACGCCAACTTCTTCTTCCCCCCTCAACTTCCTGATATTATTTGCAATAAGCCAGAGGGAAACCTTGAGTGCTTTTTTGTTTGTTATGTTTAAAGGGACAATTAAATCAACCCCGGATATATTAGAATTTGTGTTGCAAAAACCAATTGTTGGTAAACCCATAATATTTGATTCTTCTATTGCATTTCTGTTTAAATCAACATTTGTAGTAAACAAAATCTCGGGTTCTGAATACTCCTTGTAAAGGGGGTTAGAAAGCATTCCTGTGGAAAATTTGTTAATAACTTTTGTGGAAGTCAATTCACCGAATATTTTTGCATATTTTTCATCCAGTTCAGAACAAACAAGAAGAATTTCTTTTTTGTCTGCCAGAAACTTTGCAGCAATCCCCAGTCTTGCGTCTATCTGGCGAATACTGAACATACTCCTTCCTGCGGATGTTTTCCAGAGAATAAACTTATCAAGTTTTTTGTCTTTTGTTAACTCTCCCTTATTTATTCTCAATTCTTTATAATCCTCAAGTGGAATCAATAAACCCATAATAAAACTTAAAAATAAGTTTATGGTAGAAGAACTTGCAAGGGTATATATTATTCCTCTGAGAAAAGCAAAGAGAAAGCCGAGAATAAAGAGAGCAAGTGCTGCAATTAAGATAATAATAGAATTTCTGGAGAGGCATATGAAAACCGAAGAGGTTAAAATCGGGAAAGAATTAAATGAATTTGTGTGGAAAAGAGGAATTCACAGGATTCCTCCTAAAGTGAAGGTAAATGCAAGAAAGAGGGATAATGTGGTTTATGCTGATTTGGTTGAATAAGAAATTAAAGGAATTTAAATAATGGGTGTTAAAGAACAGATAAAAGAACTTATTGAAAAATATAATAAAGTTGTAGAAGAAAAAAGACTTAAAAAATATACGGAAGAAGACACCAAAAAGGATTTTATTCTTCCTTTGTTTGAAGCATTGGGATGGAATGTTCGTAATAAACCAAATAAAAATGATAATGTTTCTGCAGAAGAAACAATATCTAAAAAAAGGGTAGATTATTCTTTTAGGGTTAACGGAATTCCTAAGTTTTTTCTTGAAGCAAAAGCATTAAAAATTGATTTGGATGACCCCAAGTTTATAGAACAGGCAATAAATTACGCATGGCATAAAGGCTGTACCTGGGCTGTTCTTACAGACTTTGAAGCAGTTAAAATTTTTAATGCTGAATGGAAAACTGCTAATCCCCTGCAAACTCATTTAAAAACAATACCCTATTACGAATTTCTAGACAGGTTTGAAGAATTAAATCTTTTATCAAAGGAAAGTTTTGAAAAGGGTTTGCTGGATAAAGAAGCTGAAAAATGGGGGAAGAGAACAAAGAAAATCCCGATTGACAAACAACTTTTATCTGACTTTACAAGATTCAGGGAACTGTTATCCAAAAATATAAACAAACTTAATCAAAATTTGGATTTAACAGAAGAAGATTTGGATGAATCTGTCCAGAGAATTTTAGACAGGTTGATTTTTATCAGGAACTGCGAAGACAGGGAACTTGAAGAAAGAAAATTATGGGAAGCAAGAAATGAGCCAAATATTTTAAGGAAACTAAGAGAGGTTTTTGCTTATTTTGATGAACAATACAACAGCAAAATATTTGCTGGACATTTATGTGATGATAGTAGACTAAAAATAGATAATAATGTTCTGTCTGAAATTATTGATGGATTGTACCACACAAGAGATAAGTCTGTTTCTTATAATTTCTCTGCTATTGAGGCTGATGTTCTCGGAAATATTTACGAGCAGTATCTGGGGCACATTTTAAAGAAAACTGCAAAGAGAGCAAAAATTACTTCGGGCAAGGCTTACAGAAAAGAGCAGGGAATTTATTACACCCCTACTTATATTGTTGATTATATTGTAAGAAATACTCTGGGAGAATTGCTTAAAGACAAGAAAGTAAATACTGAGAAAATCAGGATTTTAGACCCTGCGTGCGGTTCAGGTTCTTTTTTGATTAAGACTTTTGATGTTCTTAATGAGTATTATTCCAAAAAAGATAAAAACTATAATCAGGCACAATTAGACACAAAAGAAGGAGGAACATTCACAAGAAAAGTAAAAATACTGAAAGATAATATTTTCGGGGTTGATTTGGATAAACAGGCTGTTGAAATTGCACAACTTAATTTACTTTTAAAAATTGCAGAAAGAGGACACAGACTGCCCCTATTACAACAAAATATTAAAAATGGAAACTCCCTTATTGATGATGAAAAAATTGCAGGAGACAAGGCTTTCAAGTGGGAAGAGGAATTTAAGGAAATAATTGATGAAGGAGGTTTTGATGTTGTGATTGGGAA
>JAUXEA010000064.1 GCA_030620695.1 Candidatus Aenigmatarchaeota archaeon
TTGCAATTCTTTTTTCTTTATTAAACATTCTTCCTGGTTTTCCAACCAAATCTTTTATTTTAAGTAAGTCTTCAGAAATTTTTACTCTTTCCATATTTATTCGTCCTTAAATTTAAGCAAAATTTTATCAATTTCCATAATATATACTTATATTTATTGTCTACCGACAGGTCTTTTTCTAACTATCAACAATTTCTCTTATCTTTATATATTCGACACTGTTGTTATAGGTATACCCTGCTCCTAAGAATAACAGGCTTTTTGATTTACAATATAGAATACATACAAAATAGTTTTTATTAATTATGTTGATAATTGACACCAATGTAATTCTGGAATACAAAAAGTTAAAACTTTTTTTTAAGAGCAGAGAGTTAGGAATAACAAGACCCTGTTTACTGGAAGTCAGAAGAATTGCAAAAGAGAAAAAGGATTTTCTGTTATTAAAGTTAATTGATGAAGTAAAGGTAATTGAAACAAAAGAAAAAAATGGGGACAAATCAATTCTAGAAGCAGGAAAGAAATATAATCTGCCTGTCGCAACTTTTGATAAAATATTAATAAAAAAATTAAAAGAAAAGGGAGTAAAAGTTTTAAGTTCTAATAAGGAGATTTTTGGAGAATTAAACTAAAAATAAAAAAATAAAGCAGAAAAAATGTATTAATATCCAAACTCTTTTTTACAATCATCACAAGTATATCTACTTCCCACAACACTCTCTCCTTTATATTTTCCTTCTCCATCACAGAAAGGACACTTTATATCCTTCCCCAAATCATATCTTTTTTCCATTAAAACAAGAACTCTAAAACTTTATATATTCCATGTTATTCTTTACGACAATTAGCGGGAATTCTAAATGAGAAAGAGTTAATCAGGCTGAAAACATTGTTTTTTACTATTTTTAAAATAATCTGGTTAGATTATGGGCTTGTAGTGTAGCTAAGCCTTTCTTTTAAAAAAGAAAACACAGATTTGAAAGAAGGTTCTATAATGGTCTAGCATCGGGGCTTAGGGTGATCGCCTAACGGGTGTTTAGCCTTGTCCAATGGGTGAGGTAGATCAAAAATAGCCTCAGACCCGAGTTCAAACGAGGCTTTTATTGGATAAATTGGGTAAAAACCCTCGAGCCAAAAAGAATAAAAGTCTCTGTGGAAATCTCGGCGAGCCCATTTTTAAAATTATGGCAAGAGAAATACACTTAGAAAGCGGGCATGAAAATGATCCCACTTTATATGATAATATTAACAGACACAGAGAAAATATAAAAAGTATAGTAAAAGAGGGTTATGTGAAGATTGGAAAGGATACACATCAAGCAAAGAAAGGTGAGAGGGGAGATACTTTACTTAGGTCAATCAAAACTATTTTAAGAGAGGTATTGGGTAATACTTATAATCCTAGAAGATTAACTTCTAAAGAGATTGAAAAACTAGATGCTGCTTATAAAAAATCCAAAAACTATTCTTCAAGAATAAGGGAACATATTAATGTAGCAGGAACTTATTCTACAAAGAGAAGAGCACCAGCATAATTTTTTCAGTATATTCTATTATGCTCGCTTATGTTCTTTATTCAGGGGGATTGGATTCTGGTCTTGCAATTAGATTACTCCAGGAACAGAATATTAAAGTTGTCGCTGTCCATTTTGTCTCTCCTTTTTTTGGAAATCCGGAGTTTTGCAGACTTATTGCAAAAGAGCAGAAATTTAAATTAATCATTAAAAAAATTGATAGAAAATATTTGAATATTCTAAGAAACCCAAAGTATGGATATGGTTCCGGGCTGAATCCTTGTTTGGATTGCCATTTGTACATGTTCAAAGAATTAAAAAAAATTTCAGGAAAAAACACTCGTTTTCAGGGAAAACGGTGCCTCGTTTGCAAAGCAAATGAAGGTATTATAGTCACGGGAGATGTTCTTGGACAAAGACCAAAATCCCAGAAATTAAATGATTTGAGATTAATAGAAAAAGAAGCAAAATTAGAAAACAGGATTCTGAGACCTCTTTCTGCAAAACTGCTTCCTGAGACAGAGTATGAAAAGAAAGGAATAATTAATAGAGAAAAACTTTTGGGAATAAAAGGCAGGAGCAGAAAAAAACAATTAGAACTCGCTAAAAAATATAATCTAAAATTTTTGACTCCTGCCGGAGGTTGCCTGCTTGCAGACAAAGAATTTGCAAAAAAACTAAAAGATTTATTTGAACACAAAAAAATAATTTCTGAAAAAGATTTTGAGTTGTTGAAAGTTGGGAGGCATTTCAGAATTTCAGAAAATAAAATTGTTGTTGGAAGGAATGAAAAGGAAAACAGGAAGATTACTGAACTTAAAGGCAGAGGAGATTTTATTTTTGAAGTTAAGGGAATCGGGCCAACAACTTTGTTGCAGGGAAAGAAAAACAAAGAAGCAATAAAATTGGCAGCAAAACTAACTTTGGTTTATTCAGACGAAGAAAAAGCAGTTGTGAAATATGGTAAAAATTTGGAGAAAACACTCGTTTGCTTCGCAAACGGTGCATCGTTTCAATCATTCGCAAAAGCGAATGGTGCATCTTTTTCCAAGGGAAAAAGAATGTCAAAGAAAACGAATGAAATAAAAGTTGGGAAACCCAAAAGAAAAGATATTGAGAAATTTAGAGTTTAGAGAGAATTTCATCCACTTTTTTCTTCAACTCATCAACTGTCCCTGTATTAACAATTGTAAAATCTGCCATTGCAATAGGCCCTCCTTTTTCAATATTTTCAATCTCAGCATAGTCACGTGCTTTTGCTTCTTCCTCTGTGAAAGGTCTGAAACGTTGTTTAGGATCATTTTCAGTACTTCTATTTTTTAACCGTGAATATCTTATTTTTGGCGGAGCATAAACTGATATAACATACATAACTTCACCATATTTTTCCTTGAGTATTTTATACTCTGACCAGCTATAAAGACCATCAACCACCACATTAGATTTTTTTATCAGTTCATCCAGTTTAGGAATATTAAGAGTAGCAAATGCGTTCATTCCATATTTTTTCCTAAATCCCTCTCTTATTTTT
>JAUXEA010000106.1 GCA_030620695.1 Candidatus Aenigmatarchaeota archaeon
AGAATCTATCATCCCAGTCGGAACTTTTACTTTTAAATTTAAGGAGAAAACTTCTTCTATCTTCCCGTCTTTTACAAAAATAATTGTGTCTATAATGCTCTGAAGCATTCCCAACTCAACTTTCCTTATAAATCTCTGTATTGAATCTATAGGACTTGAAGCATGAACAACACCAATCATCCCAACTCCTGCAAGTCTCATGTCAGCAAAAATTTTAAAATCTACTGAATTTCTCATCTCATCAAAAACTGTGTAGTCCGGTCTGACAAGAAGCAGAATTTCTGCTGTTTTCGCAAAGTCTTTTGCCAGGGGTCCATATTGTGTTATTTCCGGTCCAACCTGCAAATCTCTCGGGGATTCCATTGTTTTGACAATTTTTCCCTGCTTGTGGTAAAACTCTGCCAAACTGCTCGCCAGGGTTGACTTCCCGCTTCCTGGGGGTCCGGAAATCAGAATACCCTCTGCTCTTTCATTTATTCTCTCTTTTAGTTTATCAGATAATTTGTAATCCTCCAAACTTAGTTTTACAATGGGTCTTACAATTGTAATTTCTTCTGCACTTGAGAAAGGAGGTCTTGTAATTGCAATTCTCAGATTTCTTATCTGCAGAACCATTGCCCCATATTCTTCAAACTCAACAAAACCATAATTCTCCCGCCTTGCCTCAGTCAGAATTGATTTTGCCAGACCCTCAAATTCTTTCTTTAACAATTTATTTTTTCTCAGTTTTTCCAGTTTAAAATCCCCTGGCTTTCCTCTTTTTGCAAGTGGAATACAATTTAGCTTGAAATGAACAGACATTGTATTTTTTGTCAAAAAAGGAAGGAATTTTAATTCTCTTTCTCCTCTCTTTGACTTTATATAAACAACTTTAACTCCAAAAACCTCTGCAACTAAAGCCTGGACAAGGTCTCTTGTATATAAAGTTGCTTTGTATTGTTTTGCAACATCCCTGATTAAAGAATCTATTCTCCCTTTTTTTGCAAGTTTTATTTCTTCCATTGTAGCCTTTCTGCCAACAAATTCCAGTTTTACTTTTCTCTTTCTCAACTCTTTTATTTCATCAAGACCAAGAAATCCAATTTCTTTTCCTTTATTTGCCTGAGCCTGTAGTTCATCAATAACAAATTCAGGAACCAGAATCTTTGCTTTTTTTATCTCTCCTATATCAATCAACCCCGTAAGTTTTCTTGAAATCAAAACAGAAGTATCCGGGACAATTAATTCTTCTTTTCCAAA
>JAUXEA010000084.1 GCA_030620695.1 Candidatus Aenigmatarchaeota archaeon
AATCCACAACTACTAAAATTCAAAAACAAATTATTTTTTGGCTATCTACTTTTTTTGCAGAGCAAAAAAAGAGGCACCGTTTGCGAAGCAACCTTTTTTTCGCTTTGCGAAAAAGGGTCTCTTTTTTCCGAAAGGAAAAAAGCAGAACGAGTGAAGCCTTTTTGATAAATTTAATAAATAAAAGGCTTTATGGAGTATGATAAAATAAAAATAAAAAGATTATTGAGAGAACTTTCCCAGATGAAAGGAAGGCATACAGAACTTGTTTCATATTATATTCCTGCAGGAAGCGATTTCAACAAAGCCTCTGAGTTAATAGGTCAGGAACTTGCCTTGACAAGAAATGTGAAAAACAAGACTGTGAGGAAAAATGTGCTTTCAGCTCTGGAAAAAATAAATCAGGAGTTAAAATTATATAAGAAATTGCCGGAAAATGGGTTGGCAATTTTTTGCGGCAATGTTTCAAGAGAGGAAGGAAAATCAGATATAAAACTCTGGACAATTGTTCCGCAGGAAAAAATACAGGTGAAATTGTACTGGTGTGACCAAAAGTTTGAATTAAATCCTTTAAAGGAATTAATTAAGGAAAAAAATAATTATGCAATTATCTGCCTTGACAAGAGCAGTGCGGATATTGCAATTATTTCCGGGAAGAGTGTTACTATCCTGAAACACCTGCATTCTCTTGTGCCGGGGAAGACGAGGGCCGGAGGACAATCAAGTGTTCGTTTTTACAGGGTAAGGGAAAATCTTCTGGTTTCTTTCTTACAAAAAATTGCAGCAACAGCAAAAAGTCTTTTGGAAGGGGAAGAGTTAAAAGGAATAATTATTTCCGGTCCTGGACCAATAAAAGAGAAATTTTATAATGAGGAATATTTGACTGCAGAATTAAAGAAAAAAATTATTGGGGTTGTTGACACATCAGATACAGAAGAGCCGGGTGTCAGGGAAACTCTGGAAAGAGGAAAAGACCTGATAAAAGAAACAGAGTTTGTAAAGGAGCAGGATTTATTAAAAGAGTTTTTTGTAAAATTAAGTAAAGGAAAAGGAGATGTTGTCTATGGAGAGCAGGATACAATAGAAAGTTTGAATGAAGGAAAAGTTGAAATTATTCTTGTTTCCTGTGATTTTGAAGACTTGGATAAAATAGAAGAACTCTGCGAACACACAAATACAAATATTGAAATAATTTCAACTTCTTCCCAGGAAGGAGTTGAATTCAAAAATATTGGTGGAATTGGAGGTATTTTGAGGTATTAAGTTAGAAGGATTTCTGGTTTTTGATTTAAAAGATTTTTAGGTTTTGGCTTAATGGTTCCTGATTTTGCGATAGCAAAATGGGTGCCGTCGGAACGATGAGTGCGGTTTGCAGTTTTACCAATAAAAGGCTTAATTTGCAGGACTTCTAATTTTTTGGCTTCCTTTTATTTCACTTGATTGGCGATATTATATAGTAAATAACTCTCTTTTGAGAACCAAAATTTTCGTAAACCTTAATATTCTGGGGTTTAGAGATGTTCTCTTTAGGATTTGTTCCTTAAATAGTTTTAATTATTAAATGGTTATGGTAGAAGGATATAACGTTAGTGGCATAAGCCCAGAATATAGATTAAGAGAAGTTAATGAACATATTAGGAAAACCAACGGATATTTAATGGGGTGGGGAGAAAAACCTGTTCGGGACCCCAAAGCAATTGAAATAGTACGGGACATGATAAAATACTCAAGAGAGAAGGGCGTACCCATTGAAGCAGGAGCTAT
>JAUXEA010000081.1 GCA_030620695.1 Candidatus Aenigmatarchaeota archaeon
TCTCTCAGAATAAATATCTCGAAATATAATTAAATACAAACCCTCACCAAAAGCTTTTAGGTTCATAGTATAATATTTGAGTTAATTAAAATAATAAAAGGTCAATATAACAAATAAAAATTTTTAACTAATTTAAACAATAAAAAGTTTAATTATGTTAGACTTTATTATAGTGGTTCTGTTAACTCTTGCATTTTTTTGTCTGGGTATTATTTTCTCCAGAGGTGACAAAAATTTTACCACAAAACAGGGTGTTGGACTATTAATTCTTTCAATTAGTTTAATTGCTATTTCCGGGTTTTTAATAATTTGGAACTTTGGAACTTTGTTGATTATCAAAAAAATTGGTGCTCTCCTGCTTATTCTTTTCGGGTTGTTTATGACATTTAAGTTTCCCCAGCCGGGTGATTGGCAGCCAAAACAATTTGCTCTTCTCGGGATTTTTGTTGGTCTATTCTGTTTGTTTTTGGGACTCTATTGGTTGCTCTTTTAATTATGGCAGATATTTTTGAATTTTTGGAAGACTATGGGGGTGCTCCTGGAGAAGGAAAAGGAAAATACCTTGGAAAAATTGTTGCTGTCCCCCCTCTTGGGCAGGATGAAGAATTCAATTTTAGTTTGCCAAAAGGAAAGGGAACAGATTTATGGATTGGTTTCTTCATGAATCTTGAGAATAAAGGTTATACTGTTCAGAAAGTAAGTGAAAGTCTGGAGATTTCTCCTGTTGATGCTGGTTATTACAACCTGACACAAAAGCAAAAAGAGGAAATGGAAATGAGAATCAAGCAGGGTCTGGCAAGTGTTGCAAGTGCGGTCTCTGATTATGAACTGATTGCTCATGATACAAGAAAATATGAAGAACTTTTAAAAATGCTTAAAACAAATGACGAACATTCCCTGAGAGCAACTTTTATAGATGAAGTTGATATTAACACAGGAGCAAATGCAATAAAAAGCATGGTTGTGAGATGGCCAACAGTAATTGCTGATTTCATGACTCTTGGTGAGAAAATACCTGTTGAGGATGATGTAAACAAAATAAAAGATGAACTAAAGATTTCCAAAGCAGAAGCAGTGATTTTATCAACAAAACAAAGACTGTACAAAAACTGGAAGGAGATATTTGGCTCAGAAGTTAATGGAAGATTTTCAAGATTAATAGCGCAACAAAATTCAAGAAAGAAGACAATAGATGAATACAGAAACTGGCTAAAACCTTTAATTGCAAGACATAAACTTTATAAAGAAGGTTTAGCAAGTCCGGACACTGCAAAGGAAACTTTAATTACTCCCTATCATTCCCCTGCACAGGCAGTTTCAACAAATATTATAACAATCTGGGCATGGCAGCCTATTGTTGCAACAGAGCCGAGAATCGGGACATTGGAAAGAAAAGGAACCATAAAATTTGGAATAGACCCTTATGATAACTTTACGAAAAACGAACTAATATTAAACGAAAAAGGATTAAAAAATGAGTTCTCATGGATAAACGAGAAATGGGCTGATAAAACTGTTGAAGAAATTAAAAAGCCTAAATTAGGGTGGATGAAAGAAAATCATCTTTATTATGTCTTGCTGCAGGTAATATACGAGAGAGTTACAATAAAACTGCCAAGTGGTGCAGAAATGGAGGATATAACCTTAAAAACAAAGAACTGGTTTTTAAGCCAGAATGGCTTGCTTGTTTTACTTCTCAAATTGAAAGCAGAGCAGGAAGAATTTGACAGGGAAATAAACCAGCTTTTGGGTATTAGCAGTGAAGAAGGACTGAAGTCAGAGGAAGAAGTAGAGAAAATTATAGAGAAATGGAAACTTGAAGATAAAAAAGAAAAAAGAGAGAGGTTTAAAGAATTAAAGGATAAAACCCGGAAAATTAAAAATACTTTCTCCAGAGTTTCAAAGTTTCTTGGTTTAGAAGTTGGTTTATCAAGATTCGGGCCTTATGAACACAATTTCTCTGACAGGATTACACAGATGTACCTCATGACAACTGCAACTGATTTCTATGTCCCGCATGTCAGCGGTTATCTCCTGGAATCAGCCGGGGTCGGGAAATGAGACAAACCGAGGTCTGATTTTGAAAAATTTTTCCTAAAGTGCGAAATTTGGAGAGTATTAGGCTTGTATTGCCGGATTTGTTCATTAAATAGTTTTACATGGTTTAATAAAAAATCCTCTAATTATTA
>JAUXEA010000100.1 GCA_030620695.1 Candidatus Aenigmatarchaeota archaeon
GTTGGGATGTATGGCGAGAAAATTATTGGTGCAAGATTTATGCTCTCTGAAACTTTGTGGATTGCATTTAAGAAAAAAATTAAAAACTCAAACTATTCACACGCTTCCGACTATTTGAGGGAATGTGTAAGAAATTTTATAAAAGAAGGTGAAAACAAAAATGGATAATTACATTATTTTTCTGGAGAATTTATTAAAAGAAATTAAAGAAGAAAATTTAAAAAGTTTTGAGGCTGGGGAATCATTTCTTGTGGGTGATTGTGATGAAAAATAATTCCCCTATAAATGAAAATCAACTTTTGGATATAAATAGAGCAACTTTTCCTATTTTTATAAAATATCCTAATTTAACTTACATCTGCGTAAAATATAAAGTTCCAAAAAAAAGTTTGAGATTATTTTTAAATTTATTAGCAGATTATAATTTAATTAGGCTTGGGCAAAATGGGATTTGGACTAATGAGAATGTCTATCAAAGAATTTTTGGAAAAGAATATAAAAAATTAAATTTGAACCCTAACAATTATTTTTTGAAAAATGGTGTTGAAAAATGAAAAATGAGTTTTGGAGTTGGGTTATTGAAAATAAGTTTAGTTTTTTCCCTATCGGATTTACCTGGAATCCAAAAAGAGAAGGGTGGGACAAACCACCTCAGGTTAAATCCTGGACACCCTTTCAAAATAGAAAACCGACAGAACAGGAAATTAATTTATGGAGAAAACAAAATTCAAAGGGTGTTGGAATAGTTTGTGGAAAAGTATCTGGAATTGATGGATATTCTTTAGAGGTGATAGATGTAGACCACCCCGACCTTCTTAACCTTTTTGAGGGAATAAAAACCAGAACTCATAAAACTATTGGGGGAGGCTATCATTTAATTGTTTACTCAAAGAAAGAAAATACAAGACAAACTAAAATTGATAAAATGCCTATTGATTTATTAGGTAAGAAAGGGTTTTATGCTTTTGGAGATGGTTATGAAATAGTTGATGATGCACCAATCTTAAAGATAGAAGACACTAAAAAGATTTTAGGAGAAAGACTGCCAAAAATAAAATATAGTAAAGAACCAACACAGTTTGAACAGGGAGACTCTGAAGATTTTAAAAGAAGAATAGAAAATTTTAAGAGAAGGATTAATATTGAGAATATATTAACCAATTGCGGAGCAAGTGATATTAAAAAAAAGAGTCATTACACGATTTGTAGGTGTCCCTTTGACACTGGCGTTCACAAACAAAATTCAATTATAAATGAGGATTGCTATTTTTGTTTAAGTGAGTGGAAAATGAGAGATATTTTTTCTCTGATAATGGATAAGGATAACTGCGATTTTTGGGATGCTGTGCTTAAACTTGAAAGAAT
>JAUXEA010000006.1 GCA_030620695.1 Candidatus Aenigmatarchaeota archaeon
TCTTTTCAAAAGCAATTGGTTCAGAGAGTATATTTTTATTAATCCTTTTATTTATTGTTTCTATATGTATAATTTATAAAAATAATTGTTGGAAACGGATAAGGAGTTGAATTTAAAAATATTGGTGGGATAGGGGGTATTTTGAGATATTAATTTTAGTTGTAAAGAATGTGATTTAGATTTTCTATAGTAAACTTTTTACTTCCATTTTCATACCCACCAAACATCTTTTTTAACAAATCTATACTATCAGAAAATGTTTTTCCGCTATGAAGATATGGAAAAGCCTTAACATCAACTCCTTCATTATCTTCTAGTCCTATAATAGCTTCTTTGTCATCACTAACTGCAAACTCACGGACAAAAGGATGTCCTAATATATAAATATCTATATATCCCTCTTCTACGCATTCTCTAAGTTCATTCTGTCTTTTTTTAATCAAACCACCATACTTATTTTTCATCTCATCCAGCGTGCCAGCATAAATTATCTTCCTTTCAACATCTGGTTTTTCTCTTACATCTCCCAATATTTTTGGTAACCCTTCAAGAAAAGATTCAAATAAACCCATAATATTAAAGAATAAATAAGTCTTTTTAGATGAGAAGTAAATTTTTCATTTCTTAAAATCTTCTCCTCTGAATTCATAAGCTCCGGAAGCGAATTTTGTTTTGCAGTTTTTGCATTCCCAGACTCCAAAGGATAATCTTCTTACCGCTTTCTCCCTTGCACAAACAGGACAATTATATTTTTTCTTTGAACTCGCATGTATTTTGGCATAATTATCTCTCAGTTTTTTCCCGTATCTTGCTCCGAATTTACCTGCTGCACCCACTTTTTTTGTTGCCATAATCTAAATAAAAACTTTTAAATCAAAGAGGGGGCCCTTTTTAACCAATTCTTAAAACATTAACCCCTTTTAAACTTTAAATATATATTATGGATACTTATATGGGAAATCAGGACAAGATTTTAAAGACGGGAACAACAACAATAGGAATGACTTGTAAAGATGGTATACTACTTGCTTCTGAGTCCAAAGCATCTATGGGTTATATGATTGTGAACAAAGATGTTCAGAAAGTTTTTAAGATAGACGACAGAATAGGGATTACAATTGCGGGGATGGTGAGTGATGCACAGCAGTTGATTAATATTCTGAAAGTAGAGATTAGTTTGCATAAATTAGAAAGTGGTGAGGAAATGAAGATTAGTGCTGTAGCACATTTGTTATCACAAATTATGTACTCGAGAAGAATGTTCCCTTATTACACACAAATTATTATTGGTGGAATAGATTCAACTGGACATTATGTGTTCTCATTTGACCCAACAGGTTCCTGCATGAAAGAAAATTATGTTTCTACAGGATCAGGAAGTCCTTTTGTTTATGGGGTCCTGGAAAAAGACTTTAGGGAAGGTATGACAATTGAACAAGGGAAAAAACTGATAAGAGAATCCATAAGAAGTGCTGCAGAGAGAGATATGGCTTCTGGAGGTGAAAAACTCTGGATTGCTGAAATAACGGAAAAAGGTTTTAAGTTGACTGAAGAGAAATTGAGATAATTTGTTCTAAAAGAATTTTTATAGTAACAAAAGTGTTTTATCAGAATTTGAATAATCAATTCTACCGTCAGGAAAATGTGGTAGTTTTTTTGCAAATTCTTTTATAATTTCTAAAATCTTCATTTCTTGTTCATCCATAAATAAAGTGGGATTAGACACAATTACAACCGATTATTGAGTATTTAAAGTTTTATTATTAATATATAATATGTCTAAAGGATTAGTAGAGAGGTTTGGATTATATGCTGAGAATATTTTAGCGGGGGCTGTTTACAAGGCTCAAAAGAGAATAGAAGAAGAAAAAGAGCAGAGAGGAATCAAAGAGTTTGAAAAACAGACATTAGGTGAACTATTATGGTATACGGGTCTTATTTTAAAACTTCACTCAAAAGAGGAAAAAGTTGAATATACAGATAAATTAGAAGATAAATTAGAGTCTTTGAAAATTGGGAGGGATTCCGTACTTTGTTACAGAATGCCTGAAGAAAGGCAAAAAAATTAAATGAAGTAATCAATTTATTAGATAATTGGGAATATGAAAAAGCAGTAGAAAAGATAGGAGAAATGTATATTTATATGGTGCCTAAAGAAAGAAAAAAAGAAATGAATGAAAAAACAGGCCCCTTCCTTAAATTTATAAAAGACTAATACAAGTCTTATTAATATTTAAACTTTAATAATATTATACTATCCGTATTTTTCACGGGTTATAAATTATTTGCCTTGCCAAGTTGTTATAAACCGTGCTACGGCAGTTTTTGATTGAAAATGGATTATCTGAAAATAGTTGAGGAAAATCTTCCTGAACTGGAAGATGCAAGAATTCATTACGAAGGCAGCAAAATTGTTGTGTACACAAGAAACAAAGAATTCTTTCTGGCTCAGGATGAGAAGATTAGAGAAATTGTAGAGAAGATAAAAAAAAGAATAGAGGTCAGGATAGAACCGGATTCCCTGCCATCAACAGAAGAAACAATCTCAAAAATCAGGGAAATTGTACCCGAAGAAGCAAAAATAGAGGAAATTTATTTTGAGCCGGATTTCTCAAAGGTAACTATAAATGTGGGGCGTCCCCAGATTGCTATTGGTGAGCAGGGCGAAGTTGTCAGAAGAATTAAAAAGAATACCTTTTGGATTCCACTTGTCCAGAGAGTTGCAACACCAAAATCCATTCATGTGGAAGCAATCAGGAAAACCCTGTATCAAAGTTCAAAATTCAGAAAGAGGTTTTTAAACAGTATTGGAAAGAAAATTTATTTAACAGAACCAAAAGAAACAAAATATGCAAGAGTGATTGCTTTGGGCAGTTGCAGGGAAGTGGGGAGAAGTTGTTTCCTTTTGCAGACCCCAAACTCAAATATAATGCTTGACTGCGGTATTTCTACTGGTGCTACCGGGGAGGACCAGTATCCTATTTTTTCGCAGGACTTCAATATAAGTTCTTTGGATGCAATTGTTCTGAGCCATGCACATTTAGACCATTGCGGGTTTATCCCTTACCTGTATAAAATGGGTTATAAGGGTCCTGTTTATTGTACAGAGCCAACGAGAGAACTTGCTGCCTTGCTCCAACTTGACACAGTACAGCTAATGCAAAAGGAGACCGGGAAAAGCCTGTACACCAGCGCGGATATAAAAAATATGATTAAGTATGCGATTCCTTTAAAATACAAGGAAGTAACAGATATTACTTCTGATGTCAGATTAATTTTTGAAAATGCGGGTCATTTGCTGGGCAGTGCGATTTCTCATTTTAATATTGCAAATGGAAAAGAAAATTTAATCTACACAGGAGATATAAAATATTCTGTTTCAAATCTTCTTGACCCTGCTTTCACACAGTTTTTAAGATGCGAGGGTCTGATAATAGAAGGTACTTATGGAGCACAAAATGATTTAACACCAAGGCTGGAAGATAGTGAAAAAGAATTAATTTCTATTATTGAAGAAACAAGTAAAAGAGGAGGAAAAATTTTGATTCCATCCTTTGCTGTTGGCAGGGGTCAGGAACTGATGGTAATTTTTGAAAAATATAATATAGACCTGCCAATTTATGTTGACGGGATGATTTATGATGCAAGTGCAATTCATTCAACTTATCCAAAATATCTTGCATACAACTTGCAGAGGCAGATTATTGATGAAAACAAAAATCCTTTTGAGTCTGAAAGATTTATTCATGTTGCAAGTTACAGGGAGAGAGAGCAGGTTTTGAGTGATGAAAAGCCCTGCATTATTATTGCAACATCAGGAATGATGAACGGGGGTCCTATTATTGAATATTTAAAGAAATTTGGTTCTGACCCAAAAAACACATTAATTTTTGTTGGGTACCAGGCACATGGAACTCTTGGAAGCAAAATACAGCAGGAATATAAAGAGGTTGAATTACAAAATGGAGAAAAAGTAGAAATTAATCTGGAAGTTAAAACTATGGATGGTCTGTCCGGGCACTCTGACAGAAAACAACTCCTGAATTTTATCGGGCATTTAAAGGAAAAACCAAAAAGAGTTCTGGTTAATCATGCTGAACAATCCAAGGCTTTAAGTCTGGCCGGTGCTATCCAGAAAATATTTGATATTGAGAGTTATGCTCCAATGAACATGGAGGCTATTAGATTTTTATAATTTTATATATTTTAATTTTAGTTATATAATGGATACTAATTTATTAAAAAAATTGAGTGAAAGTTGTGGTGTTTCCGGGTTTGAAACCGAAGTCAGGAATTTAATAAAAAAAGAAATTTCCAGGTATGCAGACAAAATAACCGAGGATAATCTTGGGAATTTAATTGCATTGAAAAAAGGCTCTACAAAAAACAGGAAAAAAATTGCATTAGTTGCACACATGGATGAGATTGGTTTTATTGTGAAAAGAGTAGACAAAGGGTTTATAGAATTCTCCAAGATTGGGGGGATTGATGATAAAATTTTACTAACACAAAGAGTTGTGATTAAAAGCGGAATTGAAGGGATTATTGGTTCCAAACCGGCTCACCTGCAGAAAGAGGAAGAAAGGAAGAAAGTTGTCAAACACGATGAAATGTATATTGATGTTGGAATAACAGGGAAAGAAAAGTTGAATATAGAGAAAGGAACTCCAATTTCTTTTAGATCTGAATTCAGAAAATTGCAGGACAATACTTTTGCTGGTAAATCTTTGGATAACAGACTCGGAGTTTATTGTCTGATAGATATTCTGAAAAAAATGAAAAAGCCTAAAGACGATATCTATTTTATTTTTTCCACCCAGGAGGAAGTTGGGTTAAAAGGTGCAAGGACTGCGGTTTATTCAATAGAACCTGATTTGGCTGTGGTAATAGATACAGCAATTGCCGGGGATGTTCCTGCTGTTTCAGAAAAAGAGTCCGAAGTAAAATTGGGAAAAGGGGTTACAATAAGTTTGATAGAATGCGGGGGCCAGGGAACAATTTTGCCGGAAATTTTAAAAACTTTTATTCTAAATCTGGCAAAAAAGAATAAGATTGAATACCAGTTAGAAATAGTTGATGGAGGGATGACTGACACAGCAATAGTGCAGATAACAAAGAAAGGAATTTTGAGCTGCTCTATTAATGTTCCGCTGAGAAATATGCACACCCCAAACGAGATTTTTGATGTCAGGGATTTGGAAGAAACAATAAAATTAAGTGAGTTGATTGTTAAGAATTGGAAATAGTTTAAGACTAAAGTTTAACCTAAAACCAAAGAAATCAAAAAAGAGAAAATTACAATAAACATTACAACTTTTATCATCTTCTGGGCAACCTTAACATCTTTAATTGTCAAAATGTAAATACAAAGAGAAAAGCAGAGGATTGCGAGAACTAGATAGATTAAACCAAATACCCCAAGAAAATAAGGAACAAACAAAAAAACAGAGCCAATAAAAATAAATAATTTTCCGAAAATTGTTGCTTTATTTTTTCCAAAAACAATTGGCAGAGTTCTTGCTTTTTTAAGTTTGTCTCCTTTTATATCTTCAACATCTTTTAGGATTTCTCTCCCATAATTTCCAAAAAAGGAAATTAGTGCAAGAATTGTTACAGAGGAACTCGCCAATTCTGCAAGCCCCCCAAAAATTAAAACAGGTGCAATAAAAACAGAACAGGCAAGCCAGGAATCCACAAAATTTCCACCCAAAGTTTTTTTAAATTTTAGTGAATATGTAAAAACCAAAAAAGAATTAAGCAGGGCAAGAAAAAAGAAATTTAATGAAACAAAAAAAGAGATGAATAATCCCAAGAATGCGAGCTTCAAATAAAAAATTAATGCCATTTTTTTTGAGACTCTGCCGGACGGCAAAGGCCTTTCTGGTTTGTTTATTTTATCTATTCCGAAATCAAAATAATCATTGATTATATTGCCTGAAGCAGAAATTAAAAAAATTGATAAAACCGGCAAAATCCACAGATTTAAGGGAATTTCAACCAATAAGAGACCAACAATCAAACCAAAAACAGATAATAAACAAATATTCGGCCTGACAAGTTCTATGTAAGGGTTCATAAATTAAATGTGTAAATATTATTTGCAACAGATTATTTCAGAAATTTCTTTGCTTCTCCTTCCAGACTACCAAAATCAGTTATGGCAATACCAGAACAACTTACAGGCAAATTAACAGATTTTCCAAGTTCTGCTTTTGCCTGAACCTCAATATACGGGATTCCTTTCTCTTTGCACAATATTGGAAGGTGCATTAATATTTCTTTTGGCTCAACATCCTGTGCAGTTATAACAAGTTTTGCATTTCCTCTCTCAACCTCTTTTGTAACCTCATTAACTCCTTTAACAATTTTTCCTTTTTCTGCAACTTTCTCTACAAGAGCGAGCAACTCCTTTGCATTTTCCTCTGCCATAATTATAAAAAAATATAAATAATACAAAATCTATCTGGCTCCTGCAGCCTCTTTTTCAACTCTCTGCCTTTCTGCTACTGCAAAACTTTCATTATTTTTTTTGTATGCATTTATAATTTCCTCTGATAATGTTTCTTCTGCTTTTTTCTTTTTATTAAACGTTTTTGAATAACTCCCCTGAACCATTTTCCTTAATGCAAAATCGAACCTCTTCTTCGGGGAGCAGATTGCAGGCTTTCTTGCCACAATTCCCCCAATTTGTTGTGCAACAGTTAATTCATAGGGAGCAGAATTCTCAATAGCCCCGACTAACACTTCCAGAGGATTTTTGTTTGTTTTTTTGTTTATAATATCAAAGGTTTTCTCCACAATATTATAAATCTTAAAATATTTTCCCGGGCATCTTCCGGAAGTTATTTTGTGTTTCTTGCCTTTGTGTCCTGGAACCATCAAATGTGTAATTAATTTTTCAACAATTGGCTTGTTTGGACTCCTCCCATCAGTTTTTGGCAATATTCTTGGTTTAATATTTATATACTTCCTGAGACCCAAATCTCTAATCTCCACATTATAATCATATTTCCCGAATAACTTTGCTTCCATAAATTAATTAAAATTTAAATAGTGGTGAATTTTACTAAAATAAAAATAAGCAATTACAAAGCACCTACAATACCAGAAAGAGGTCTAGGTGTTATACTTTCTTCTGAGAAAGCGTTCTTTACTATTGATTCAAGCCCATCAAGACTGAAATCTTTCCATAACTCACGAGAACCAATTTTTTTATACTTGTATTGCCATACATTATCTTTTAGACCAGGATAAGACTCAGGTTCATAATTGGGTTTCTGATTGGTTTTATAAAATGTTGCTGTAATCTTACAATCTCCCCGCCTTTTGGCAATATCACCTACTTCCTCATGGACTTCTTCCGCCAACCCACTGATAACCAAATTATCTTTTTCTGCATCTTCTGAAACAGTAAACGGGTTTTTATAATCTACATTTGGACCACTTATTTTAACACAACGTAAACTTAGAGGCTTCTCCTGATAATGCTCATTCCACTTGCTACTATTTTCCAAGTAAGCATTTCTTGCTTCAGATTTTTCTTCTTCTGCCATAGAACAATTTGTAAGAAAACTTTAAATACCTAACAGTAGCGATTTTTTGATAATGTTTAACTGTAACTTGGTTTTTTCTTGCTTTTTTAAAGTTTTTTTTGTAAAATGCAAATATTTTTCTTTTGGGGTAAAGACCTTTCCTTGTTAGCCAATTTCCCTATTTTGGCTTAAGGGTTTTTAAACAACTTAACAAATAAAAGCCTTATTTTAAAAAAGAAGAGGATTTTATGGCAGAGAAAAAAGAGAACAAAATGAGGGAAATAAAAATAGAGAAAGTTGTCCTGAATATTGGTATTGGAGAGCCAGGAGAGAGGCTGGAATATGCGAAAACAATTTTGGAAGAGATAACAAAAAGAAAGGCAGTGTACAGAAAAACAAAGAAGAGAACAACTTTTGGAGTTGCAAAAGGAAGAAATATTGGTGTGATTGTTACTGTGCGTGGGGAAGAAGCAAAAAAATTGCTTGACAGACTTCTGAAAGCAAAAGATGGCCAGATAAATAAAAAATATTTCTCTGGCAGAACATTCTCTTTTGGAATCCCGGAATATTTTGAAATTCCCGGGACAGAATATAATCCTAAAATAGGAATTCTCGGATTAGATGTTTGTGTAACCTTAAAAAGACCCGGATACAAAAACATAAAAATCGGGAAAAAACACAGAATTTCCTCTGAGGAAGCAGTTTCGTTTATTCTTGAAAATTTTGAGGTTAAGATTGTTTAGAAAAATCAACATTTAGGAATATAATTTAAGAGAATATTAATTATGCTTAGTGATCATGTTAGAAGAGCATATTTATCCTATGGTGAGATTGCAACAAAAATTGCACCAAATTTTAGATATATCACAGAAGACCTGAAAAAGAGTGGATTAAGATATACTCTGGAAGAATATCTTTCATTATCAATATTTGTTTCTGTGATTGTTTTTGCAATTGAAATCCCGATTATTACTTTAATTCTGTCATTTTTTACTCATGTTGTTATTGGTGTTTTGTTTTCCTTTATTGTTTCCGGTGCTGGTGCAATAATTATTTTCTTTCTTTTCACAACTTATCCAAAAGCACAGGTTATGAATTTGAGTTCAAAAATAGATAAAGGTCTACCTTTCTCTGTGAGTTATATGGCTGCTGCAGCAAGTTCAGATGCCCCCCCTGTTTCAATTTTCAAAGCAATCAGTAAACTGGAAGGTTACCCTGAATTGAGGGAACAGGCAATGAATGTTATCAGGGATGTAGATGCTCTTGGAATGGATATATTAAGTGCATTAAGGAGAGAAGCAAAAAGAACCCCCTCAACTAAACTTAAAGAATTGTTCTTGGGAGTTGAATCAACAATAAAGGGTGGTGGCGACTTAATCTCACTTTTAAATAACAAATCAGAAAAATTATTCAATGAATATCAAATGGAGATAAAAAGTTACGCGGACATGTTGTCTATGCTTACAGAAATTTATATTACTGTGATGATTGTTGGCCCAATTTTCTTTACCATTCTTTCCTCTGTTATGGCAATGATGGGTGGAGGCGAAGGAATTTTAATGATGCAGGCATTAATCTCTTTCATTATAGTACCTATTATTTCATTTGGGTTTGCTTTCTATGTAAATATTGCATCACCATGAGCCTGGAAAAAATTCTTGGGAGGAGAATAACAAGAATACAAGAGATATTATTTTATTCTGCACTTGTTGCAGTATTAATAATCTTAGCAGGATTTGTTTTTTATTTAATATTTTCAAACATAAATATTTTATTAAATTTCTTTGCTGTAGCAATAGTTTCACTTATACTTCCTTCTTTCGTTTATCACTATTTGTATTTTCTTGAGATAAAAGATTGCGAAAAATACTTTCCAGGTTTTCTTGGTGATTTGAAAGAGGCAAAGAAAAGCGGTGTCTCTTTTCCGGAAGCAATAAAAAGTTGCAGAGGTGAATACGGAAAACTAAGCAAACATGTTGACAAATTAAAGAAAGATATTAGTTGGGGAATTAATATTGATGATTCTTTTAACTATATGAAAAAAAATCTGGGCAAAAGTCAGATAATATCAAAGAGTATTTCTGTATTAACAGAGACTTATAGGAGTGGTGGAAACATAGAAGAGATTCTTGGGACTTTAATAGGCTCATTGCTAAAAATTGTAGAAAGTGAGAATTATAGAAGGAGCACAATGCAGCAGCATGTCTTCATGATGTATGCAATTTTTCTGATGTATATTGCATTAATAATTACTCTCGGGAATTTTTTAATTCCTATGCTTTCAGAAGTAAGTGGTACTGGTAAGGGTACTGGGGGTGGAAATATGGGTGATTTTCAATTAATGTCCGCTGTTTCTCCCTGCGCTTCTTGTGGTGATATTTTCTGTTTTGGTTTATGTAAGTATTATAATACAATAGGTGGAATGTTTGAGTTTGGAGAGATAGATTCTTTGGAATTATATTATAAATCCCTTTTCTTTACAATGATTATTATCCAGGGATTTTTTACCGGGTTGATTGCAGGTCAAATTTCTGCAAGAAGTTGGGTTGAAGGAGCAAAACACGGGCTCATAATGTTTTTCATGGGGTTATTCATTATTATTTTGACAAATATGGTTGGATTGTTTTAAAATGAAAAAGAAAGGGCAGGTGAATATTTATTTTATTGTTAGTATTGTTCTTTTCTTAACACTAACAACCTATTTAATATACGCGATTATAGATTATAACAGAATTTACAGAGAAAATATAATGTCTGATATTTTATACACAAAATCATATTCTATTTCTGATTTGTTGATTAGAGATGGAGGTTATCCGGAAAACTGGAACTCAACCAATTTTGACAGGGTCGGACTTGCTTCTGAACCGTATTCTCTAAATTTAGCAAAAATAAATGAACTTGAAAAAATATGCAATTCTTCAGCAAAAATTAAAAAATTAAAAAGTTCCTTTGGATTAATGGATGAAGATTTAATTATTAAAATTGATTATCTGAACAAAACAAATGTATTGGATTGTTCTCCTGAAAGTATGAGAATTGGAAGAATTGTGAGTATAAAAAGAATTGCAACTTTAAATAACAATTTTGTGGAGGTGAATGTTTATGTTGGGTAAAGGATTTGTCAGGGTTATAGAAATTGTAATTTTTTCATTTATCCTGTTTGTCTTGTTGTTACCAAATTTCTTCTATTTTTCTGATGTAAACGACTTTTCCAAAACAAACAATTTAGCACTTTGTAATGATTTGCTTTTTTCAATTGAGATAAACAAAATTTTTGATGATGTTTTAATAACAGACCCCTTTACTGACTCTGAAAAAATAAGAGAAGAATATGAGGCAGACAAAGAGTTGCTCCTAAATATAACAGAAAAAGTTTTTCCTTTAACTGTTGATTTTGAATATGAAATAAAAAATGTTGCATCTTATCAGATTTCTATTGGTTGTAATTGCACAACTGAGCAGATTAGGTGGTTAGAGCAAAAAATTTTAACACCATCCTATCCAACAGCAGAGTATGCAATAACAGGAATAGCATTATCAAATTTATCAGCTACTTATGACTTGTTTATAATCTTCAATGAAAATAATCTATCAGAATACAAACAAAATATTGAGGGAATGCTTGAGAAAGGAAAAGGGTTTGTTTTAATCAGAAATTTTTCATCTGAGCCTGACCAGTTTACTAAAGAAATATTTGTAATTAACTACTCTGCCAGTCTTGCATCAGAAGAAGAATTAAAATTTAATAATCTGTCAAGGCCGGAAACAGCAAGAATTGCAAAAAGATTTGTTAGTAATCTGATTAGAGTAGATACACATTATATAAATGATAACGAGGGTACATTAAATCTAAAAAATGAAAGTTATTTTGTAAAACAAAACTCAACAGAGAATTGTACTTATATTCAAAACTGTTCTGATTGTCTGTATGAGGGAGAGACCTGCACAACTCTAAATATGGCAAATATAACCTTATATCAAATCGACCCTCTGATTTTTAATTCGACAAGAGTAAAAGAGTGGATAGACATAAAAATCTCCGGTATTTCAAACAAAAGAGATTATACATTCAAAGATAGTTTTCTGCAAACTGTTGAGAAAAATAATTACACAATTTTAACAGACGGAAATTATGGTGCATCAAATGCAAGGACTTTAGATGAATATTCTTCAGAATACAAAAACAGACCAAGAGTGTTCTGGATTTATGATTACAATAAAGAAAAAGATGACTTAAATTTACTTTTAAAAACAGGAATTATTTGGGCTTCTGGTGAACACTACTTTGTTTCCAATAAAGAAATTCCTGCTAAAGTTGATTCCTGCATTCATTTTTATTCCGGGTTGAGGGGAAATAATATTCCTTTTTTGGTTAAATTATATTTCTGGGGTTATTAATTTTTCAGAATTATTTTTCTTTAGGGTAGAGACCTTTCTTTTTTTAAAAGAAAAGGGTTTCTTACTAACCAATCTCATTGTTTTGGCTAAAGCCTTTTTATTATATTTAACAGAAAAGGCTTTATGGAAGAAGAAATAAGAATAAGATTGCCAAAAGGGAATGAGATTCTTGGCGTTGTAGAAGAAAAATTAGGTGGAGCACATTTTAAAGTTGCCTGTATGGACGAAAAAATAAGGTTGTGCAGAATTCCAGGAGCATTGAAAAGAGGTTTATGGATAGACCTTGATATGATAGTTCTTGTAAGACCCTGGGAAAACCAGTCTGATGAAAGAGGAGATATTATCTCAAAATATAACCAGCAACAGATTAAAATTCTTAAAGATAAAGGTTTTTTAAAATAATTTTATGCGCTGGTAGTCTAGTTGGTTATGATACAGGCTTGCCAAGCCTGTGACCCGGGTGAGCATTTCTTTTAAACAAAAGAAACGCTCAAGCGAAAGAAAACTTAAAATTACGCTTCGCGATATATTTATCGTGATTGAGTATTCAAATCCCGGCCAGCGCAATTATTTTTCAGCAGTTACAATGTTTATCTACTCTGATTTTTTATTCTTATTATGAGAATTGGTATAAATAATACTAGTATCCCTTATGGGAATAAAATTACTGAAATTTTTGAGAAGTGCAGATTACTTGGTTTTAATTTGGTTGAATTAAACTTAAATTCTTTTCCTGTAACTTTCAGGAAAGAAAGGGTGGATAAAATAAAAAATTTGGCCAAAATAAATACACTTGATTTGAGTGTTCACGCAGCGATAGGGTTCATGGAATTTTGTCATAAAGATAAGTTTATACAGGAAGTTTCTCTGAATCTACTTAAAGCAAATTTAATGCAGGCGGACTGGATAAACGCAAAATATTTCATCTTTCATGTTGGAAAGTGCAGGACAATAGATGACCAGATAAACAAACTTCAGGATTTCGTTGATTTTTCAAAAAAATATAAACCAAAAATCCTGTTTGAAAACTCTCCCTCCGGGTTTGGTTCTTCTGAAAAAGAAATTGAAAAAATTTTAGAAACTCTTAAAGTAGATATGAATATGGATATAGGTCATCTTTGGATATCAGTAAATAATAATAAAGCAAGTTTGGAGACTATAAATAAATTCAGGGATAAAATAAAATATGCTCATGTTCACACCAATTTTGGTAAGAAGGATGAACATCTTCCTTTAACTAGTGGTAATTTACCTCTAAAAGAAATGATTGGAAAATTACTGAATACAAAAGTGGAATGCTTTACTTTAGAGTGCAGGTCTACACCCGAGGAACTAATAGAAAGCAGGGATATACTAAAAAATATTGTAAACAAGTTATCTCCTTATAATTTCTGAATTTCTTTTATTGTTTTGAAATTTTTTTCTGGAAATAGACCCATTAAAAATTTCCAACTCATCCTTTTGTAATTAATATAATGTTTCAATATATCTATTGATTTTTCAATATACCTATTGGTTCTTCTATATAGGAAAACTATATATATGCCTTTATATATTATTATGGAAGTTTTAAGAGATCTTATCCTTGCAAACTGTAATGGAAGTAG
>JAUXEA010000032.1 GCA_030620695.1 Candidatus Aenigmatarchaeota archaeon
GATTGGTTAAAAAAGTTTAATCAAAAAAGTAAGTTGGTTAGTAAGAAAAGGTCTCTACCTCAAAAGAAATAATTTAAAAAATTAAAAAATTAAAAAATGTTTCTGTTTATGTCTCTTCACTAAACTTCTCCTTCCTCTCCTTCCGAGTCTTCTTCTTCATCAGATTCTTCGTATCTCATTTTCTTATGATTAAATTAAAGTATTTAAGGATTTTGGAAGTCTAATATATATTTTCCACAATAGAAAACTATATATAATTTTATTTCCTTAATCTAAGGAGTAATACTAAAAAGAACCCAAATTTGACTGCCTTGCTTTTTTTCCAAAAGTATTTTCTAACTGGTTTTGTAAGAGAGTTAACTGCTCTTTTGTATAATCAGGAATATTAAATTCTTCTGCAATTTTTTTGCTTGCCTCAAGATATTTTGAGATTGTTCCTTCTGAAACAGTTAAAACAAGATTCCCGCTGCATTTTAAGCATCTTCCTACCAAAGGAGGTCTCCTGTAAATTGTGTTACAATGGACACATCTAAAACTCTGCCTGAAAAATGTTCTTAAATTTCCTTTTATATCCTTTATAAAATGAGTTGACAGAATTTTGTAAGCAACAAGTTTCTCATCCACGCAATTCAGTTTTTCTCCGAGTTTTAACTGTGCTATAACTTTTTCTACCATATCCAATACCTCTTTGTATCTTGTCAGATGAACTCCGGTGTTAAAGTCTGTTGTTTCTGTTGTGTACCCAAGATTTGAATATTGATTTTCTGAACCCAGTCTATCACCAACTCTTTCTATCTTAATCTCCGAAGGATAAACATTCTCTTTTGTTTTCTCGTAAAACTCTTTTGGATATTTAAATGCAATATCCATATCATAAACTTCATCATCTACCTCACTTAAATCCAACAGGGTTGTTATTGTTAACGGGGCATCAGAAATGCTTCCTCTTTTGATTGGTAAATACTCTTTTGAGAAATTCAGGAGGCAGTCGAGTAGAAGCATAACACCATTTTCTTCTCCATCACAATCTCTCCTCGTTGCAGCAAACAAATAAGGATGTGCATAATGGCACCTGTTTGCTGTAAATCCAATTAATCTGCAAACAATTGGAGAAATTATATGGGGTGCAATATCCAGAAATAAATGCCCAATCAAATCTTCTTTCTTTTTTGCATTATAAAAAGATTTAACCTTATAGAATTTTTTAAGTTCTTCATCAATAAACTTTGTTATTGATAAAAAATAATCAGCACCACTTTCTTCACCATAACCGGAGATTACAAAATCCTGTGGAAAAAGTTCAAGAATTTGCTCTTCATTCACAAGTTCTTCCCCCTGAATATCTTTTATATATCCCAATTCTTTCAATTTCTCAACCGAGGTCTGGACTTCTTTTGGTTTAAAATGTGTTAGTGGAGCATTTACCATATCATATCTTATTGTCCCGTCTCTGAAAACATATAAATTGTGTTTTGCTCTTAAAATTCCTTTCTCAATTGGTTCCGGGACCTTGTGTTTTGAGGTAACGCCTCTTACCCCCTTTATCATACTTAACCTGTGCTCATTCAGGTCTTTATAACCTTCATTTAATAAACCATTAGTATTTATTTTTTTCCTGACAATTTTAGGGTTTTTTAGATGTTTCCCGCATCTAAGGCAATAAGGAAATATTGAGGGGCCATGCTCTTTGCACTCAAACTCGCTTATTTCTGTTGTGAGTGAACCAACCTCAACAAGATTCCTCATCTTCCCACCTTCCTGACCCACAGGAAATAAAACTTGAGGGGAACCTTTCATTTTTCTCTCCTGTGCTTTCTCTGGCCTTCCCATTCTTGCTCCTATATATTTTGTAAGCTTCTCATTAATTTCAAATTTTGAAAACTCATTTACAAGAGTAAAACCTGTTAATTTGCTGTCTTTCAGTTTTTCCGGGTTAACACCTTCAAAAGTTTTCAGCAGAGGTAAAAAATCTTCAAGAATGATATATAATTTGTCCGGTGAAACAAAATGCGGGATAACTGCTTTTTCAAGCAGTTCTTTTCTTATATCATTTTTCAAAATCAGTCTGCCATCTTTCTCTTCCCCGGAATTTAAATATTCTATTAAAGAAACTAATTCAGACGAGGAAAAACCATTGTAAAAATAAAGATATTTCGGATGTAAGGGAATTATTTCTGCTAATTTTATTGCTTCGTCAGCATTTATCTGTTTTTGGTTTCTGAGCAGTTCTTTTGCTTTTTCTCCAATTAATTTTTCTGCCTCTTCAAATTTCCTTTCCAAATCAAAAGCCCAAAGTTCTTCTGTGTAAGGACTCTTAATTAGTTTTTCCCCGTTTTCCAGAAAATCTCCAAAAGAAATTAAAATATCCCCAACAAAGAGAATTTTATCAATTTCCGGTTTAATTTCTCTTGCTTTTGTCATTGTTTCTATTTTTAAAACATCCCCGTTTTTCAGTTTAACAACCGGGCCTTCTATTTCATCACAAACTGCAACAGTGCAGCTTTTTCCGGGGAGTTCAATTTTCATCTGGGAAGCAATTGCCGGAAAATTATCAAGAATTATTAAAGTTGCGGGATGAAACCCAAAACATCCACATCCTGTGTTTCTTGACCTCCCATATCTTAACCTGAATCCACCTCTCAGGGTTGGCATTGAGTAAACAGGTCTGCCCGCGGGAACTTCTTCAAGGAATTTATATTCTACTTCTCCACCGTTTTCCTTTTTCTTGCTTTTTTTTATTTTTATAAAATCCTCAAGCCAGCCCCAGCTTTCTGTTAGTCCAAATTTTTCACCATATTTCTTTAGTTTTTTTTGTAATTTTTCTGCTTTTAGTGGCAGACCATCCAAATAAATTAAACACATCCCCCCTCTTATTCTTGTGGTCTCTACTCTTGGCAGATCCTTGTGCTTTGAAACTTCTCTCTTCTCTGTTGGTTCTCCTGTGATACAAACCGGGACATTTTTGGCAAGGAAGTCAATCTCTTTTTCACTTGGTTTAAACTGCTTTCTTGTTACATAGTTTAGATAATCCGCAACTTCAGCATAATATCTTTCCCTCTCTTCTTTTGTTGGTATATATTTGTTTAATCCTAACGCCTTTCTTATGTAATCCGCGATAAACAAGGTAAATACCTGAGCAGTTCCTCCTGCTGTCCTGATAGGTCCTGCATAGTAAACAGACAGAAAATTGTCAGTTTTGTCAATCTTAACATCTGTAATTCCCTCTAAAGGAGCACCAACAACACCCTTTGTGTTGTAAGCGCATCCAAACCTTAATCCTGCTGCAATAGCTTCTTCCTTTGTTTCAAAAGAAAAAAACTTCCCTGTTGCAATTTCTTTGGAGATTTCCAGGGCAGCTTCATCACTCCCGACCCCATATTCTTCTTCCAGTTCTTTTATTCTTTTAATAATTTTTTCCCTGTTCTCTGCGAATTTTGGATAAACTGTTGCAAGTATTGTAATACACCGATTATCTTTATCTGCTGCCTGCTCAGATTCAACCTCCAGACAAAGGTCTTTTCCAGTTGATTTTGCTTTGTTTGCTACATCATAAAGTTTATTAACCTTTGATTTCAGGCTTTTAAAATATTCTTCAGGATTCATAATAAAACTTCAAAAAGCATTTATCCTTCGGATAGTGCCCCTTTTTGCCTTTGGCAAAAATGAGGTTTTATCATTTAGATGAGCCTTTTATTGGTTATGCTCGTTTTTCAAAGAAAAACGGCACCCTCTTTTGCATTCTGCAAAAGAAAGGTTTTCACCTTCGGCTCGACAACCTTCAAAAGATTAGACCAACCCACAAGGTAAAATTACATATTGCCTAAAATTTGCTATCTATGGAGTATGAAACCTGTTTCAAAGAATCAATACTTCCTAATTCCATCCACTATATTTCCGCTCTTGGAGAAACCAAAATATCGATTGTTTTCGGTAATCTATAAATATAAGTCGCCTCTGCATCTATTCTCCTCACAGTTGTAATTTCTTCGCTTTTTAATTTTACGGTGGGGTTAAAACTGAAATAATATCTGAAAGATTTTTTTCCTCTCAGAATAATTGGTTCATTATTTTCTGCAGAACTTCCACTACAATCAAATTCTTTTGAACAATTTCCCAAGTTCATATCTGTAAAATCTATTTTTAATTTAGGTTTATCAATTATATCAATTTCGCCATTTCCCTTATTCCTAACTTCTAAATAGACTTGATAATTATTTTCATCATTTGTTATAACAGGCTGCTGGATTTTTGAAATATCCAAATATAATTCTACTGGTCCATCAGAAGGAACATTAATAATCTGCGTCTCTACTTTTCCATCGGAATTTAGGTATTCTATATAAGTCTCCCTGTCAATAAAAGTGATCGTTGTTAATCTTGTTGAAGTGTACTCATATTTTACAGAGAACTCCAGGTGCCCCGGCAGAGCCATTGTTCCAGTATTTTTCGGGGATTTTACTTTGAACTCAAAAGTTTTTATCTGTCCGGGATTTATTGTTCCGGTTTTTTTACAATCTATGCACTCAAAGATACTGGGATTAGAAATTCCAACATATTCCAAATCAACAGGTTTATCTGCATCCCTGTTCTCCAATGTAACAATAATATCTATTTCACTGTCCGGGCTAACCCTGTTTTCAGCCATTGGAATAATTTTTACTTCTTTAACAACAATTATGTCAGGAACTTCTACTTCTTTTTCCTCAACCTGGCAGAGACCAACTGCAGAGCAGTACTTTCCTCCAACTCCGCCCGGCAATTCCGGTATTGTACATCCTGAAATAAAAATTATAGAGAACAAAACAATAGCAACCAATATTTGTTTTAACATAAAATTAGTTATTATTAATAATAATGTTTCCTGAGTTTTTCCAGACTTATTTTGTTAATCCAATCCTAAATATATCCGGATATAACTGGGTGAATACTTTTGTTTATGCCCTGATTTTAATTCTTGCAGTCTTTCTGGTTTACAAACTCCTGAAATTCCTAAAAATCAAAATAGACGGAAAATTTGCATTGTCTTTAGCACCTTATATTCTTCTTGGCTCAGTTTTAAGGGTTCTCAGGGACGCTGGTTTTTTTACTTCTCCTGTTTTTGTTTCTCCTCTGCTTTATATTCTTGTTTTTATAATTACACTTTTTTTTCTGCTTTTCTCTTTGTTTCTTGAAAAAACACTCGTTTTTCAAAGAAAAACGGTGCATCATCTGCTTTTTTCCGAAGGAAAAAAGAGACCCCTTTTTGTGAAGCAAAAAGAAGGTCGTGGAGTGATGAATGGAACAAAAATTTGCTTTCAAAGTTATTTTTTCTCTTTCGGCTTTATTCTATCCGGAATTTTTTTTACCCAGATTCAGTTTATTAATTTCACTGCCGCAGTCCAGATTCTGGGTCTGGATTTATTGATTTTTATTCTTGTATTTTCTCTTGGGAATTTAACAAAATTAACAAAATCCTTATTCAACAAATTTGTAATTTTTTCACAGTTGTTTGATGCGAGTTCAACTTTTGTTGGTGTCCGGATATATCATCATGCTGAGCAGCATGTTGTTCCAAACCTATTGTTTGATTTAAGCGGGAATATCTGGAGTTTTTTTATTGTAAAATTTATTGTTGCAATTCTTCTTCTTTATGTTATAGACAATTATATAGAAGACAAAAACTTCCGGAACTGGCTCAAAATTGTTGTAATTATACTTGGTTTTGCTCTTGGCACAAGAGACTTGTTTCAGATTATGTGTTTTTAAGTCTGACCCTCATATTTTTCCCGCCGATTTCCAGTTTA
>JAUXEA010000014.1 GCA_030620695.1 Candidatus Aenigmatarchaeota archaeon
ATTGCTCAAATTATGATTTTTTTTATACCATCAGGTCAGACGCCCAGATAGTTGGGGGTCCAAGCGGTGGTGGTGGAATGACAATTGCAACATTGGCATCCCTGCTTGACTTAAACATAAGCAGTAAAGTTTTAATGACCGGGATAATAAATTTGGATGGGTCTATAGGACAGGTTTCAGGAATTTTGGAAAAAGCAGAGGCAGTGGCAAAAAAAGGAGACACATTTTTAATTCCCTACAAACAGTCCATTATTGAAACAGAAAAAACAGGACCTGTAGTTGTTGAAGAAAAAATACCTGAAACTTTAGATATAAAAAAATACGCGAAAGAACATTTTAATTTAACAGTAATAGAAGTGAAAACAATAAAAGAGGCGTTCAGGTATTTCACAAATTATGAAATTAAAGAACCCAAAGCAGAATTCAAAAGAACATTAGAATACCAGCAAACAATGAAGAAATTAGCAGGTGATTTAATAAGTGAGTCTGCTGAACTAAAAGAGTATTGCGAGAGAAAACTTAAAACCGCGAAAATAAGTTATAAATACCAAAAGCAGGTTTCTGAACTCTGCAGCTTATCTTTGGATAAAGCAGAAGAAAATTATAAAAAAGAGAATTACTATTCCAGTGCCTCATTTGCTTTCTCAAAATCAATTTCCTATAAATATGGCATCAACCTGGTAAGACTGCTTGAAGAGGAAGACAAAAAAACATTTCTTTTTAACTACCTGAAAACTATAGAGAACAAAATTTTTGAAATTAATACTTCAAATATAGAATTATATGCAATAATAGAAGAAAGAGAATCAGAGACACTTGAAAACCTGGAACTTGCCTGGAAAAATTATTATAATGAAGATTATATCCAGGGAATTTACTATGGCTCCTTTGGTGAGGCAAGATTATACACCGCAGAACTCTGGAATAAATACGCGGACCAGTTTCCTGTTTACATTGAAGAAGAACCAGATGAATTAAAAGAGATTGCAAATGAAATAATCTCAAACACTTATTCTATTTTAACATATTCTTCATTAACTTCAAAAAGCACTTTTCTGGATGAAGCTAAAAATTTTCTTGACAAAGCAGGAGAGAATTATAAAAAAGGAAATTATTATACAGCAATTATTCTCGGTTTGAAAAGTGAGGCAAATGCTGAACTTGGTTCAGAAACATTAGGAAAAGATTTTGATTACCTGATAGAATTACACAGGAAAAAAGCACTTATTTTTATAAGCAAAACAAACTCTGTAATTGGACAGAGTTATTTTGAATATGCAGAAACACTTAGCAAAGACAACAAACAAGCGTCCCTGACTTATTATACTTATGGTGAAAAACTTTCAAGATTAAATGAAATACTAAATAAAAAAGTTTTAGTAAAAGAAATTGAGCCAAGTGAATATATAAAACCAGTTACTTGTGATTACAAAGATTATATACCTGTATTTTTAATCTCTGTTATTTTGTCTTTCTTTGCCGGTGTTATTGTAGGAAAATTATGAGTTTATTAAATACAGTAATTGCAATTCCACTTGTTAATTTAATTCTGATTGCTCTGTGTATTTTTCTTTCTGTAATTGGTTATTTAAAAAAAGTTATTGACCTTAAATCCTTAATATTCACCTGCTTCTTTGCAGTTTTTTTTATCTCTTTTTTCCCGCTTTACTGGTTTGGTTCTCTCTTAATTTTATATATTTTAACAAGTTTTGCAACAAAATATAAAAGAGAATATAAATTAGTTGTTCACAATAAAGGCAGAAAGCTGAAAAATCTGATGAGTAATTTATTTCCTTCTTTACTTTTTTCATTTATTTATCTCATTTTCCCAAACCCAATATTCTATTTTGCTTTTCTCTGTGGAATTTCCTGTGCGTGTACGGACACTTTGGCAAGTGAAATCGGGCAGTTAAGTAGAAAAAACCCGAGACTGATTACAACTCTTGAGGAAGTTAAAACCGGAACTGAAGGAGGTGTTTCTCATCTGGGTCTGGGTATTGGATTAATTGGGGGTTTGCTTGTTTCCCTTCCCGCACTTTACCTTGGTTACAATATTTTTATTTTTGCTGTACTGATTGGTTTTGTCGGGTGCAATATAGATTCTTTTATCGGGGCAAAATTTGAGTTAAAAGGAAAATGCTCAAATGAAACAACGAATTTAATTGCAACAAATTCTTCCGCTATTCTTGGTCTGATTGTTTTTGTTATTCTTTTAAGTTAACCATTTGGTTAACCCCAACTTGCGTTGGTTGAGTAAAATAATCTTCTAGCAGGTTTTCTTTATGAGAAAGTTACTAAATAAAATAATTAATTATGTCAGACTTTAAAAAAGTTAGTGAATTTATAATTTTTACAGACCTGGATGGAACCTTGGTTGATGAGAATTATTCATATAAAAAAGCATTACCAGTTTTAAATATTCTAAAAAACAAAAAAATACCAATAATTTTTTGCTCTGCAAAAACCAGGGCAGAGCAGGAGGTTATCAGGAACAAGACAGGAATAATTCATCCCTTTATTGTTGAGAATGGTTCAGCAATTTATATTCCAAAAGGATATTTCAGGGAAAGAAAAGGTGAGGTAGAAGGTGATTATGAAGTAATTACTTTGGGTGTTAGGTTTAAGAAAATAAGAAAAGAAATTGAAAAATTAAAAAATAGATATAAAATAAAAAGTTACTGTGATATGACTACCCAGGAAGTTGCAAAGGTGACAGGGTTAGATTTAAAAAGTGCGGGTTATGCAAAAATAAGGGAATTCGGGGAAACGATTGTTGAAGCAGATAAAGGAGCACTGGAAGAATTGAAAAAGAAATTTAATGTTGTAATTGGTGGAAGATTCACACAGGTCTTTGGTAAGGGAGCGGGCAAGGGAAAAGCGGTTAAAATATTATCCAATGTGTATAAAGAATCTGGAAAGATAATAACCATTGGAATAGGAAATGCGCAAAATGATGAACCAATGCTCAAAATTGTTGACATACCTGCGATAGTAAAAAATCCTGACGGAAACCGGGCTGATTTAAAAATTGATGGAATTTACAAGGCTAAGGGAATAGGACCTGCTGGATTTGGTGAAGTTGTGAAAAAGTTTGTTTTGGGTGAATAAATCTTGCAATACTCCCCTTTAGGGCATTTTGTTTAAGATATAAAAACTAAAATAGTTACAATTATGCCTAAACAAAAAATTAGTAAAATTAAAAACAATGAAAAATCAAAAATTTATTTAGTTCCGCACACACACTATGATGCAATATGGGTTTTTACAAAGGAAGATTATTTTTACATAAATATAGATTTGATTCTCAAGAGGGTTATTAATTTACTTAAAAAAGAAAAAGATTACAAATTTCTTATAGAACAGACTTATCTTCTGGAGGAACTTGAAAAACGATATCCCGGACTTTTCAAGAAAATTACAAAATATATAAAAGATAAAAGGATTGAAATTGCGGATGGGGAATATTTGATGGCAGATACAATGCTCCCGCAGGGAGAGACCCTGATTAGAGAGATAATGTTTGGCAAGCAATTTGTGAAAAAAAAGTTTGGGGTTGATGTTCCTGTAATGTGGCAGGCAGACAGTTTTGGTTTAAATGCACAGCTTCCACAGATATACAGGAAAAGCGGGTATAAATACCTTGCTTTCAGGCGGGGGTGCCCTGAGAAAAAACCTTCAGAATTCTTTTGGGAAGGTTTGGATGGAACAAAAATTATCACACACTTTATGCCTTTTGGTTATAGGGCAGGTTTGGATTTGGGAAAACTTGATGAAAACTACAAAAAATTAAGTAGTATATCTGCAACAGACAATATACTCATGCCCTCGGGTAGTGGTGTTACAATGCCTCAGGAGGAAACTATAAAAGCGGTCAGGAATTTTAACAAAAAGTATAAAACCAGAATAAAAATTGCAACCCCCTCAGAATTTTTTAAGAGTGTGGAAAAACATGTTAAAAGGTTACCAATTAAACGAGGTGAAATGTATTCCGGGAAATATTCTGAAGTATTTCCTGATACAGCATCAAACAGGATATGGCTTAAAAAAGACTTAAGAAATTACGAAAATAAATTACTGGGATTTGAAAAGTTTGCCACAATTAATTCTCTTATAGATAGCTGTTATCCGGAAGAATCAAGAGAGTGCTGGAAAAAAATATTATTCCTGGGTTTTCATGATGTAGTTCCCGGTACTGGAATGGATACAGGATACGAAGAGGCAAAACAGCACATAGAATTTCTAAGGGCAAAACTTAATTATTTAACTCCTCATATTCTGGAGTCTGTTGTCAGGAATGATACTGATAATGAGACTTATGGCGATGTTGTAATATTTAACCCCCTGTCCTGGAATGTTTCTAACTGGGTTGAAGTTGACTTAAACTTTGATAAAGGACAGGTATTTAAGATGGAAGGCTTAAAGAGCAATAATGAAGAAATAGAAATAGAAATTATAAGATTCTCCAGATATGGGGACGAATCATTAAGAAGTGCAAAAATAGGTTTTGTTGCAAATGTTCCTCCAACAGGATACAAGGTTTATAAAATTATGGAGATGACACCAAAACACAAAAAAAATTCTTTCATAAGAATAACAGGAAACACAATTAAAAATAAATTTTTTAAACTCAGGTTTTCCCCTGATACAGGGTTAATAGAAGTGCTGAAAAACAATAAAAAAATATGCAGGGGAAATGAATTAATAATTGAAGAGGAAATTGGTGATCTATATTATCATAAAGAATCTTTAGGCCCCCCATTAAAAACAGAAAGGGGAGAGGGGGTAAAATACGGTTCTTTTAATGTGAAAAACTTCTGGATTATGAAATCTCCGGTGAGAAGGGTTATAAATATAGAAACTGATTACTACTCTCTAAGATGGCCATATAGACTCACAGATAAACTTAGACCAATAATTTGGAGACACCGGTTTGTAAGATTCAAAAAGAAAATAATCATTTACAAAGATATTCCGAGAGTAGATTTTATAACATCTGTTGAAAACAATCACCCAAGAATAAGGATAAGAGTAAAATTTGATACAGATATTGACAAGCCGGAATATACCTGTGAGAGCCAGTTTGGTGCCATAAGCAGGAAAAAAAACCAGTATTACTCAAAAGCAGATGGATGGATAGAGAAACCCACGGGTATATTTCCATCCCTAAGATGGATTGATTATAGTGATAATGAAAAAGGATTGACTCTTATAAATAAAGGGAATCCTGAGAATGAGGTGAGAGATAAAAGTGTATACCTGACTTTAATGAGGTCAGTAGAAATGCTTTCTTCTGATGGAAAGACGGGTCCATCAATCCCGGTTCCTGATGCAAAAGAATTCAAGAAATATTTATTTGACTACTCAATATACCCGCATGAAAAAGACTGGAAAAAAGCGAAGTCTTATAAACAGGGATACGAATTCAATTATAGTCTAATTGCATTTCAATTAACAAGGAAAGAAAAATACAGGGGTAAGAGGTCATTTTTAAAAGTCGAGCCTGATAATGTGATTGTAAGTGCATTAAAAAAAGCAGAGGGAGGAAAGGAAATAATAATCAGATTTTATGAAGCAGGTGGTAAAAAAACAGAGACAACAATAACATTGTTTAGGAAACCAAAAGATGTTGAAGTAGTAAATTTAATAGAAGAAAAAGACAAGGAGTTTGATAAAAAAATTAGTGTTAAAGAAAATGAAATTAAAGTTGTTGTCAATCCTTTTGAGATTGTAACTTTGAAAGTGAAGATTTGATTGTTAAAATACATAAATTTAAATTATTCAATTTCTATTTTTTTAAAATATTTCTGCTATTTTTTTAAGAGGTATTCTTAATAAATCTTTTCTGGATTCCAAAATAAACCCGGGGTCATCTTTAAGATATACAAGTCTGTAACACCTACCTATATAACAGTCTAACAAAGGATTACCATGAAATGTTAAATCCGGACAAACGGAAGTATTTAATATAGAGTTACCTGTGCATTTACCAATACTCCTAATTAATTTTTCAATGTCGGGTGATTCATATTTTTTTAATTCCTTTAATATATGTTCTATACTATCGGCATCCATTATAGTTCCCCCCACTTTTTCATATTCTGGAATTTTAAAAGCTTCTTCTAATTCAGCTCCTGTTATTTTTTCATCCTTAAAAAATTCATCAGGGATATAGATACCCACTGAATATAAACCTAATGTGGTTTTTAGCAAATTAATAATACCTTTGCCTTCTAATTCACGTATATCTATAGGCTTTTTATACACACCCCTATCAATAGATCTTATCATAATACAGAAAGCAGTAAAATTTTAAATATCCTAAAATAATTCATTTTAACTTTTAGAATTAAATTATGGGCTTGTGGTCTAGTTGGTTAGGACGTCGCGTTGACATCGCGGAGGTCAGGAGTTCAAATAAGGTTTTCTTTTAAAAATGAGCCTTTAAAAAAGGCTCAAGCCAAACAAGTAAATTGGTTAGTAAGAAGAAAGTCCTCAAGGGGAAAGAAAAATAATTTGTATAAACCCGTTGGAAATCTCCTCGAGCCCATTAAAAATTAGAAAATTTACACAACAAAAATAAAAAACTAAATTTTTTTCAATAAATCATCACAATCCTTGACTATTGATTTGCAGGCATTTTCTATTGATTTTTTTGTATTTTTTCCTTCGACAAGCAACTGCATTTTTTCCAAAAAAGGGTGTTTGCTCCCATAGGCTGCTCTTTTTATCCCTTTCTCCTTCCAGAGCCTTTCAACCACCAAATTCAGCAAAGTGGAATTCTCCTCTGTTTCAAGAACAAGTTTATCCTCTTTATGCTCAACAATTTTCATATATAATTTAAAATTAAAATAATAAAATGGGAACAATTGCAGAACTTGTGAAAAAGGCAGCAAATTTGGGGAAACTCGCAAAAAAAGATAAGCCAGACGAAATTGTCGGAGATATATCTTTAGAAAAATTAAAAGAGATGGCTAAGAGTGTGGATATTCCGGGAAATACTGAAGAAGCAAAACTAAAGCAGATAATTGGCTCCTGTATTTCCTATAAAATAACAATTGATGGGAAAGACCCGAGAGAGTTTAGGAATTTTAAACCGCAAAACTAAATCTCAAAATATCTTTAATCCTTCCTGTATTTCAGCAAGTTCCTGGCCTCTCAATGTTTTTGGAATAATCAATCCTTTGGAATTTGCCAGAATTTCCGCCCCGGGAAAACCACAATAAAATTCAGGTTTTTTAAATTCCACCCCAAGAGTTTTCTCCAGAATTTCAAGTTCAGCATCTTTGCAGTCTTTGTGGACAATCCCATATTTATTTGTAACACACCCAAAAACCCCGGGAAAAGGCAAATTTGAAATTGTTGTTGCTTCTGTTTTTAATTTTAATTCTTTTTCAAAGAAATATTTTTTATCTGCAATATAGGGAGACAAAACACAACCTTTATCATTGCACAAAATTAAATTTCCTATTGTTGTAAATACCCCAGTCAATTTTATAATTTTTTTATCAACTGCCTTGAGTTCTGTGTCAGAAACTATTTCCGGGACAAACAAGTATTTTGAGTTTGCTGCCCCGAAAAGACCGAGTAAAGAAGAATTATAAAAAACAGTTTTTTTAATCTCTGATTTCAGAACCGTGGATATTCTCTCTACTTGTCTTTTTGGGATTTCTGTTGGCAGATAACAAACATTTTCTGTTGCAAGCCCTAATAAACCCAATATTGGATTTCCAAGGAATTCTGTTTGATAGACGCCCATATTATTTTGATTTTTCAACAACCAGTTTTATATCATCAACCATTATTGTTTTCCTGTCTGCATGTCTTGCAAATTTATCTGCTTCCTGGATAATATTTTTTAATTCAGAAGTCAAGTGCTCTGAGACAAGTAATGCAGCATCTTTACTGATTCTTTCTGCACCCAATTCCTTTGAGAGCCTTAAAATTGTGTGTAAAGGCAGTTCCGGTTTCTTCTTTTTTCCAAACATAATTATCTAAAGAGAAAATAAGAAACAATAGAATAAAGTCCCTTTATCAGGAAATAAAAAAACAAGATTGTTGTAAATGGGTTTGTAAACCAATATGACAACAAAATAAGAATTGCCACAATTAAATCCAGAAACGAGAAAAATATATAAATTGGCATAATTACAGGTAAAAACGGGTGAATTGAAGAAAACCCTCTCACTAATAAAGAAATTATCAGAAAAATCGCAAACAGGTTATCAGTGTAGTTTATAAAAAGTATAGAAGCAGTAATTATATCTATTATTCCCATCAGAGAGAAGTTCATTATAAAATTAGAAAATTAAAATTATGCCTCAGTAGCTCAGTCCTACCCTTTTCTTTCCCGAAGTCAGCCTTTAGGAAAGGCCGACACCCCAAAAAAGAAGTTGGCTAAAAAGGATACCCAAAAGAAAGGGAGATTCCTCACACGCTAAAGCATGTTCGAGATAAAGGGAGGGAGCAATTGGTAGAGTGCGTGCTTGGTAAGCACGAGGTCCTGGGTTCAATGTCAGACTTTCTTTCTTTTAAAAATGAGCCTTTAAGAAAGGCTCAAGCCAAACGAGGAATTTGGATAAAAAAAGAAAGAAACCTGTTTTTTCACTCCGTGAAAAAAGGGCACCGTTGCT
>JAUXEA010000012.1 GCA_030620695.1 Candidatus Aenigmatarchaeota archaeon
TAAAATCACTTCAATATGATATTTTCCAGGAAGAGGAAAAACGAGCAACAATACCAAGAACAATTTATGAAAAACTGACACACATTTCAGAAAAAATACTGCATATTTCTCCAGATGAAAAAACAAAAAAGAAATTTAATGAGGCTATTGATTTTGCTCACTTAAAGGTCACTCCAACAGGTGTTTTTTCTTTCACAATATTATTTGCAATATCTTTCATTATTTTAGGAATGGCTTCCCTCTTGTCCGGGCTCCTTGATATAACAATTTTACTGGTTTATTTTGTTGTTGTTTTTGCATTTTCTTATTATCTCTACTATTACCCCCTTCATTTAAAAAAAGTTTATGAACTAAGAGCAGGTTCTGAGATTGTTATGCTTATCTTACATATTGTAATTTATATGAGAAATTTCCCTAACCTTGAAGGGGCAGTAAGATTTGCTTCCCAGAATTTGACAGGACCTTTATCCCTGGATATAAAAAAATTGCTCTGGGATGTGCATGTTGGAACCTATGAGTCTATGGAGCAGGCAATTTTGGATTTTTCATTAAAATGGAAGATTTCTTTTAGAGCATTTTCAGATTCCATTAACGCAATTGTTTATTCTCTTTACACAGGCGGAAAGAGGAGAATGGAATTATTAGATGAGTCAGTTGATATTATTTTAAGTTCCTTGAATGAGAGGTCAAATTCCTATATTTTAAAATTAAATACCCCTGTTACAATGATTAATGCCCTTGGAATTTTGCTTCCCACTCTTGTATTAACAATGCTTCCTGTTGCAACAATTTTCTTGGGGGAGAGTATTCCCCCATTTGCAATTTTCGGGTTCTATGATATTATTCTTCCAATACTTCTGGTTTTTATTATTAAAAATGTTTTGGATCAGAGAGTAATCACTCTGCCAGAACCTGATTTGTCTCTGCACCCGGACCTGCCCCCGGAAAATACATTCAGGACAGGCAGTTTTTTTATATATTGCTACCTTCCTGCAATTGTTATCCTAATACCTTTTCTGTATTACTGGTACCTTAACTGGAACTTATCTTTATACCAGTCATTTGTTGTTACCTCAGGATTTTTTATTTCAATCACAGTTTTCTTTTTCTTAAATTCATTTCAGAAGATAAAAATCAGAAGGGAAATTATCGGAATAGAAGATGAGTTCAGGGATATTTTATTTGGTCTTGGGCAGGAGATGGATAGGGGGATTCCCCTGGAAGTTGGGTTAGAAAAAATATTGCCAATGTTGAAAGGAAATTATTCAGCAACTTTGATTAACTCTATTTTGACAAATATAAAATATGAAGGACTAACCGTGGAAAAAGCAATTTTTGATGAGAAAAAAGGAGCAATATTAAAATTTCCTTCCAAACTGATTCATTCTACATTAAAAGCAGTTGTTGATGCTGCAGGCAAAGGTACAAAGATTGTCTCAGAGATTATGATTTCAATTTCAAAATATTTAACAGACATTCACAGAACACAGGAATCTTTGCAGGATAAATTTTCAGAAGTTGTCGGAAGCATGCAGATGCAGGCAAGAATTTTGTTGCCATTAATCTGTGCTGTTATGAACACTCTCACTTATATGATTATTGAAATGGTTGGTTTTCTGAGTGAAACGATGGGAGGAATTCCAATGGAAGGTGGTGCTGCGGGATACACAACTTTTCTTTCATTATTTGAAGGTGGGTTATCTATTTCTCCCGGAACTTTCCAGCTTGCAATCGGGTTTTATGTAATTGAAACTGTAATCATTCTTTCCTGGTTTATGAACGGAATTAGTGTTGGTGTGGACAAAGTAAGTTTGCATGATTCTATATACAGGAACCTGATTATAGGAGGTGTATTATATTTAACAATTTGCATTGTCTCTCTTATCATTTTCATGCCTTTCCTGGAAGTAATCAAAATTGGTATGAGTGTGCCAACATAAATAGTTGGGGGTTGTTTATAAACTATTTATAAAAATAAAAGTATTTGGGTTAAGTAAATAATTACCTAACAATTATATGGACAAAAAAGAAACCGGGTCGCAATTGCAGGAAAGATATGTTCAGATAGAATTATTAAATAAACAGTTGGAGCAGGTCTCTTCTCAACTTGAATTAATAAAAGCGAAAATAGAGGAATTATTTTTTGTTCGTAATGCAGTAGAAAAAATGTTTCAAGGTGGGGGATTTTCCCAGTTAGGCACAGGAGTTTTTATTAAGTCTGAGTTTAAAGATACAAACACTTTTCTGATTAATGTTGGCAGGAATATTTTTGTTAAAATGAACAAAGAAGATGCAAAGAATTACTTAGCCAGAAAAATGGAGGATATAAAATCTGTTCATTCACATTTAACAAATAAGGCAAATGAGTTGCAAAAAGAAATTCAGGAACAGGTTCTTGAACTGCAGAAATTACAGGGTTAGGTTATTTTCCAAGTTTTTTTATTTCCATAACCAATTTTTCTTTTAATTCTTTTCCCATGTTTTTATCAGAAAAATAATCCAGTCTCGAGGCCAACATTACTTTTGCAGCAAGGAATCTGGCGACTTTTCCCCTGTTTTCTTTTTTTGCTTCTTTAATAAAAGGAGAAAGATAGAGTATCCCATACTTTGGAATACTTTCTTTTTTCTCTTTGTCTCCCAAATACCTAAATAATGATTTTTCTGCTCCAAGAATCTGGATTTTTGAACTTGGCATTTCTGCTAAATTTTTTAATCCCTTTGCTTTTGCAATCAGGATTGCAGCGAGTACAGGTCCAAGAAGAGTTGATAAATTATTAGCAATTTTCCGGGCAATTTCTTTTGTCTTGTCCTCTAATTTATCTCTTAGTTTTTCTGTATTTTCCAATACTGTTTTAAAATTATTGTAATCTTCCAGAATATTCTGTCTGTTCTTTAGAACATTTACATAATGGTTTAGTTCTTCCAGAGTGCGTGCCATTAAAATCAGTTTTTCTTCATCTCTTTCTATATTTTCCAGTTTTGATTTAGTAAGTGCAATCCCGAATTCACTAATCCATTTCTGGAAGTTTTTATAAGGAAATATACTTTTTAATTCCTGAGTTAGAATTCCAGTTTCGATTTTGCTCTCCAGAAACTGGTGGGCTGCTTTTTTTGAATTCTCACTGAAATTCTGTATTAATTTCCCATCTTCCAAAATTCCAAAAGGCAATTTTTGTTTCTTTGTTGAAGTTGTCATAATAAATCCTTTTTGGTAAATTTAACCAATAAAAGGGTCATTACTAACCAACTTCATTTTTTGGCTTAAGCCTTCCTACTTTTTTTGCAGAGCAAAAAAAGAGGCACCGTCTGAAAGACGAGTGTTTAATTGATTTAACCAATAAAAGACTTAGCTGTATTCTCTCCAGGTATACCCACACTTGGTGCATTTGTAAAATCTTGTTGGAGGCTCGTCAATGCTTCTTGTTTGTTGCATCCACCAAAATGCTTCCCTGTTCCCACATTTTGGACACGCACTTTCTGTAGTAGTAGGCAGTTCTTCTTTTCTCTGTTCTATTGTTTTTATATTATCCTCACTTTTAACTTTCTCACTTATTATAATTCCAATTCCTCCATCTGATTTTTTTCCACAGTTTCTACATACAAAAACTGTTTTTCCACCAACTTTTTTTGGAATTAAAATTCCCCCACACTTTTTGCAGAATTCCATTTTTTATATACTAAAAATTTTATATATTAAGTACCTTGGATACCCTATATATGGAATTTTTACTTTTACAACACATAATATCTGGTCTTGCCTGACCGGAGGGTCTTCTGCCTGATTATTATCTCCCTTGATTTTATAACAAGTGCCTTCTTCAATTTCCTTCCTGCAGTAAGTATCATTTATCCCGATTATCCTGTGGATTATTGGATATTTTCTGTTCCCGGAGTAAATTACAATATCATTTATTTTCGGCTCGTCTTTTGCACAAATAATTAAATCCCCCTCATACAAATTTGGATGCATAGATGGGGAAACAACAACATTTACCGGGTTTGGAGTTCCAAGAGCAAGCCCTAAAAACTGGTAGAAAGCAAACACACAAATAATGATAAGAATAATATCCAGATATTCTCTTATGTTACTCATACTTTATATATAAAATAATAAATAAAAGAGAATTCAATAAATCTTGTTAAAAAAGGTAGCAATTTTGTCCTATTCTAAACTCTGAACCACTTTTGCTAGTATTTCTGCTTTTCCTCCTCCCGGCTTTGCCAATACTTTTTTGCATTTTAAACATTTGATTTCTGTGCTTGCTTTACTGAATATAATCTGCTCATTACCACATTCGCACCTGACTCTCAAAAACTTTGACTCCATACTTAATATTAATTTTTATTTATTAAATTATGCCAGTAGAAAAAGTTGAGTTCTCCTTATTGTCCCCAGCACAAATAAGAAAAATTAGTGTTGTTGAGATTACGAGACCCGAGTTATATGATGCTGATGGGTACCCTGTTGAGCATGGAATCGTGGACCCGAGAATGGGGGTTGTTGACCCGGGGGTAAGATGTAGGACTTGTGGTGGCAGGCTTGGAGAGTGTATGGGTCACTTTGGGTATATAGAGTTAGTAAAATCGGTAGTGCATCCGGTTCTTGCACCAAAAATTTATTTGCTTTTGCAGGCAACCTGTCAAAAATGCGGCAAAGTTCTTGCGCCAAAAGAAATAACAGGGTTAAATAATTGTGCAAAGAATAGCCCTGAGAAATGTCCTTATTGCGGGGAAAAGCAGAAAAAAATAAAATTTGAGAAACCAACAACTTTTTATGCTGACAAAGAAAAATTAAATGCAGAAGAAGTAAGAGAAAATCTTGAAAAAATTCCGGACGAAGATTTAGAAAAACTAAAGTTTAGGGGAGGCAGACCAGAATGGATGATTATTACCATTTTGCCAGTTCCTCCGTTAACCATGAGACCATCTATAATTCTGGAAACAGGTGAGAGGTCAGAAGATGATTTAACACACAAACTTGTTGATATTGTCAGGATTAATGAAAGGCTCAAAAGAATTTTGGAGATAGGGGCCCCGGATTTTTTGATAGATGATATAATAGAACTTTTGCAGTATCATATTGCAACATATATTAAAAATGATTTATCTAATATTCCCCCGGCAAGACATAGAAGTGGAAGAGCATTAAAGACTCTTGCCCAGAGACTAACTGGAAAAGAAGGGCGATTCAGGTTTAATCTTACAGGAAAAAGAGTTAATTTTTCAGCAAGAAGTGTGGTATCTCCGGATAATTTTATAGATATTAATGAAGTTGGTGTTCCACAAGTCATTGCAGAAGGATTGAGTATCCCGGAACTTGTTACAGAACAAAATATTGATGAAATAAGAAAATCTATTTTAAGTGAAAATAAAATGAGGTATATCATCCGTTTGGATGGATTAAAGAAAAAAGTTACAGAAGAGACAAAAGAGATTATAGCTCAGGAACTTGTTCCCGGTTATACTATTGAAAGACGTTTACGGAATGGGGACTGGGTGATTTTTAACAGGCAACCAAGTTTACATCGAATGTCAATGATGGGTCATAAAGTAAGAATTATGAATGGACAAACCTTCAGGATCCATCTTTGTGTTACTCCACCTTATAATGCGGATTTTGATGGTGATGAGATGAATTTACATGTGCCCCAAAATGAGGAAGCAAGAGCAGAACTGAAACATTTGATGAATGTAAATAAACATATTAGGACCCCAAGATACGGGCTCCCAATTATTGGAGCAAAACAGGACCATATAATGGGTTTGTATTTTTTAACCAAGGAAAATATAAAACTGAGTAAACAGGAGGTATCAAATTTACTGTTTTGTTTAAATATTGATATAGAACTTGACAAAGAGAGTTATACCGGGAAAGAAATATTCTCATTGTTACTGCCTAAAAAATTAAATTATAGGGGAAAGACAAAAACAGGAGAAGAAGTTATAATAGAAAAAGGTATTTTAAAAAAAGGTTATATTGATGTAAAAGCGGTTGGTGTTGAAGAAGGGATGCTATTGGATAAAATAGATTTGCTTTATGAGGGTGAGGAAGCAGCAAAATTTTTAAATAACCTTGTTAGATTAAGTTTACTCTTCATGGGAAAATACAGTTATACTATTTCTTTGAAAGATTATACAATTGATAAAGAAAGTGAGTTAGAAATTGAAAAGTCAATAGATAAAAAAATAAAATCATGGATAAAAGAAGAAGGGGATGAAGAATCGCAGGCAAATTTAGAGAAAGTTTTGAAAGATATTGAAAATGTTGTAAGGAAAAAATTATCAAATAATTCAAGTGCAAGAATAGCAGCAGAGACAGGTGCGAGAGGAAGTTTGGTTTCAGTTGCACAAATTGTTGGTTGTATAGGGCAGGAAAAATTAAAAGGTGAAAAGATTACAAGAGGTTACTATAGCAGAACTCTCCCACATTTTGACAAAGAAAAACTGGATGCTGGTGCATTTGGATTTGTAAAGAATGGTTACAGAAAGGGAATTTCACCAACAGAATTTTTCTTTGATGCTATGCATGGTAGAGAAGGATTATCAGATACTGCCCTGAAAACAAAACATTCTGGTTATCTTGAGAGGAGACTTGTTAATTCGTTACATGATATCATAATCAAAAAAGACAGGACTGTAAGAAATGAAAGTAATCAGATTGTGCAGTTTGTCCCGTTTGAAAATGATATAAATCCTTACAGAACAAGTAGTGGAAAAATATCTTTTGAAGATTTAATATGAGATTATCCCTTGAATATATTTTATTCTATCTTTAATTATGGGAGAAGAAATAGAACAAAGGTTTGAGAAATATTGCAGTGAGCACAAAATAACCGGGAAAGAAAAGGAGAAGTTAAATGTAGGGTTGCAGGAGTTAATTAAAAAATCAAAATTTGAGCCAGGGGAAGCATTGGGGATTGTAACAGCACAGTCTTTATCAGAGCCGGCTACCCAGTTGACAATGAGAGCTTATCACTTCGCTGGAGCCGCAGGTATTAGAATGGCATCAGGTTTGCCAAGGCTAATTGAATTGTTTGATTTGAGAAAAAACATAGACAATGTTATTATAGTTTATTTGGCAGAAAATAAAAAAGAAAAAGCAGCTAAGTTAGCCTCTCAAATTGTTGAATCAACTTTAAAAAATGTTATCTCAACTATTTCCTATGACTTTGCAACAACTTCTGTTGAAATTGAATTAGAAAAAAAAGATTTAAATAAACTTGAACTTACTCCAGAAGATATAGAGAAAGCAATTTGTAAATCTGTTAAAAAATATAAAATCAGCAGGAAAGGAGAAAAAATCTCTGCTGATGGTGTCCAAACTTACTCTGATTTTAGGGTTTTAAAAGATAAATTATTAAACATATATATAAAAGGTATTAAAGGGGCCAAGGAAACCATAATTCTTAATCTTAATGGTAATTTTGTTATACATGTCAGAGGGGGAAATTTCAAAAAAATTTTAAGTATTGAGGGTGTTGATACAACAAAAACAAAAACAACAAACATAGAAGAGACTGGTGATGTTCTTGGTATAGAAGCCGCGAGAACAGCATTAGTAAGTGAAGTTATGAACACACTTAGTCAGCAGGGTGTTTATGTGGACCCTAGATATATAGGACTTGTTGGAGATTTAATGTGTCTGAATGGAAAAGTTGAGTCTATTGGCAGATATGGAATTATGAAACATAAAAACAGTGTACTTGCAAGATTGAACTTCGAGGAAACAATAAAAATATTATTTAATGCAGCAGTTTTAAATAAAAAAGATAATTTAAATACTTTAATGAGTAATTTAATGATTGGGCAGGTTAGTTCAACAGGTACAGGAACAGTGAAGTTAAAATGGAATCTATAATTAAAGAATATCAGTCTGGCAAATTAGTTTTGGGTACCAGACAAACCTTAAAATTATTAAGAGAGAGAAAAATTAAATTTGTTTATTTATCAAGTACAACTCCAAAATCAGTTCTAGAATTGTTAAAAAATATGGAAGTTAAAAAACTAAAAATTGATGCCATAGAATTAGGAAAATCTCTTGGAAAAAACTTTCCTGTGACTATTTGTGGTGTTAGAAAATGAGAAATTTTTTGGTTGAGGTTTTGGAGAAGGCAAAAAAAGAATTGTCGGGTGTTACAAAATGAGAATATTTAATAAAGAATCATTACAACTTATTTCTTTATTTGAGTTGACAACGGGAGTCGCACCAATAGACTGTTTGGTTAAAGACCGGGTTTACTTTGTTGTTGATAAAAAGGATATAGGATTAGTATTGGCGAAGGGAGGTATGAAACTCAAAACATTAGAAACTCATATTAATAAACAGGCAATAATATTTCCTTATATGAAAACAAAAGAAGAATTTATTAAAAAAGTAATTTCTGAAAATGTTAAAATGAAAGATTCTGAAAACTCTTTAAAATTGTTTATAAACAAGCAAGATGGCAGAAAAGTCAAAAGAGATAAAGAAGCTATTAAAAGTTTTTTGGAAAGGTTATATAATGTCAAAGAGGTTTTGTTTAGGTGGTGAAAATGGGAACATTTAATGTCCGGAAACTAAGGGATAAAAGAAAAAAAGCAAGATGGAAAAAAAGAGATTATAGAATCAGAATGCTTAATTTGGAAAAAAAGATAAGTCCCTTAGAAGGTGCACCACAGGGAAAGGGACTGGTTTTGTCTAAAAGGCAAATTGAACAAAAACAGCCCCATTCCGGGATGATAAAATGTGTGAGAATAAAATTGATTAAAAACGGAAAAGAAGTAACAGCACATGCCCCGAGAGACAAAGCAATAAATTTTATTCAGGAGCATGATGAAGTAACAATTGAAGAAATAGGAGGCTCACAGGGAAAATCTTATGGGAGCTTATCCGGGGTAAGATACAGGGTCTGTGCAGTAAATGGAATCAGTCTGGAGATGCTTAGGACAGGAAGAAAGCAAAGGGCTACGAGATAATAGCAGTTCATTTTTGAAATTTGGTGGTATCGGCAGATACTCTTAAAATCTTGTGGAATTTTGAGGTGCTGTCGCGTAAAATAACTTTTTTATTTTTCCATTTTTAAATTTTTGAAAGCGTATAATTTAATTTCTTTTTATCAATTTTAATATACAACTTTTTAAATTCTTCTAGCTTTCGGTCCTCAAATGATTAGAGAAAACAATTTTTCTCATTTTATCTTTTTTGTATTGAACCTCTGCAAGAGAGAAGGAATATTTATCACCAACGCCTATTTTTGGAATAATAGTATAAGCAAATATTCTTGTCTCTTTTGGTTCTAATCTTGGAATTTCCCAGGTAAGTTTTAGTTCTTCTTTTATTT